>JAGLTP010000421.1 GCA_023135215.1 Candidatus Heimdallarchaeota archaeon | reverse complement strand
AATATCTCAAGCTTGAAAGATATGCCCAAAGATATCATAAGTAGGCTAGAGAAGTATTTCCGAGGTAAAAAAGTAGTAATTGCTTTTTCGGGAGGATTAGATAGTACAGTCCTTCTAGAAATTGCTCTTCAAAGTGCTTCTAATGTTCTGCCTGTAATTGTTAAATCAACTTTACAACCAGCTGCAGAGATAAAACATGCTATAGAATACTTAGCTAGAGCAAAAATAAAGTATGAGATATTGGGAGTTAATCCACTTGAGCATCCTGAAGTGGTAGAAAATGATCCAAGAAGATGCTATTATTGTAAGAGGTTAATATTCCAGACTATTATAAAGGAAACCAAAAAATACGAGTATGATTTTATTGCTGAGGGTTCCAATGTTACTGACCTTTCTGATTACAGACCAGGTTTGGAAGCTCTTGTAGAATTAGGAATTCAAAGCCCTTATTTGAAACTAAAGATTACAAAAGAAGAGATAAAAAAAGTAGCAATAAAACTAAATCTTGAAGTTAAAGATAAACCAGCTACAACTTGCTTAGCAACAAGAATTCCTTATGGAAATAAGCTTAGTGAAGAGAAATTAAATCGAATAGATATAGCTGAGAGCATTATCAGAGAAACATTTCCAGTTTTTAATCTACGAGTTCGGGATCATGGAGATGTTGCTAGAATAGAAGTTTCAATGCAAGATATGCGATATTTCTTTGAGAAAGGAAAGATAGAGAAAATAATTGATAAGTTGAAGGGCCTAGGTTTTGATTATATTGCATTGGATTTAGAAGGCTATAGGCAGGGATCGATGAATATTCCCATACCTGAAGCAAAAAGAGGTGAACAAACTGAAACAAGCACTACTGATTGATCCAAGATTAGCAGGTTGTTCTGGAGATATGTTTCTCTCTACGCTACTAGATTTAGTAGAAAACAAAGAACCACTTGATAATCTAGTAAATATCATTAATTCTAACTTAAATACAAGTTTTAATTTTAAATTCGATAAACAAAATAAGAAAGGAATCAAAGCAGGAAAAATACAAATAGAAATAGAGAAGGATATAGGTTTTAATGATGTAATAAAAATTAAGGAAGCTTTTAATGAAATTCTTCAGAAACTTCAATTATCAGATGAAGCTAACATTCTAGCTATAAGTATTTTCCAAACTTTAATTACTGCAGAATCCAGGGTTCATGGAATAAATGAAGAAAAATTACATTTACATGAAACCGCTAGTTTAGATACGATTTTCGATATTCTTGGTACAGTTTTATTATTAGATGCAAATAATTTCATTGGATCACCTATTTTGGGATTACCTGTTAATACAGGAAGTGGATTAATAACCATAGCTCATGGGAAGGTAACAGTTCCTCCTCCAGCTGTTTTAAGGATTTTAGAAGAAAAAAACTACATATCCTTTAGTGATGAGGTTAAAGGTGAAATGTTAACTCCGACTGGTGCAGCGATTTTAACAAATCTTGTAACAAAACAAGTTACACAGTTGCCACCTCTGAAAATTGAAAAAGTTGGTTATGGAGCAGGAACTAAGGATTTGCCTGATAGAGCTAATGTGTTGAAGATTATTCAAATAGAGTTAGAGGAAGATACAAGAAAGCATTATCTTTCAATGCTGGAAACTCATTTGGATGACGTTTCTGGAGAAATGTTGGGAGGTATCATGCCAATTTTACTTGAAAGTGGTGCATTGGATGTAGCATATTATCCTCTTATAATGAAAAAAAACAGACCATCCTGGTGTTTAAGAGTAATATGTGAAGAACAAGATGCATCTGAAATTGCTTATTTAATGATGAAAGAACTAGGCACTTTGGGTGTAAGAGAGAATAGGTTTGGACGATATGAATTAGAGAGAAGTATAGTATCAAAGAAGTTCTTTATCGATAATCAAATAGTGGAATGTCAATTTAAAGAAAGAATGTTAGATGGCAAGATACTAGGTGTAAAACCTGAATATGAAGATCTGATTAAAATCAGGAAAATTATTAATCTTCCTTTAGTCGAACTGGAGAAAAAGCTGATTGAAATGTATTATTTGGAGGATGAACAATGTGAGTAAAAGAAAGATACTCAAAAAATTGGTTTCTGGAGAAATATCTATAGAAGAAGCTGAAGAGAGATTATCTAGTAATCAAATAGAGCTAGTTGATGATTTCGCACGTTATGATTTGTTAAGGGAGGAAAGAACGGGAATCCCAGAAATTATTTATTCAGAAACAAAATCACCCAAAGCAGTATATGATATTGCGAGGAAAGTTTTGGAAAAAAAACCAATAGTATTACTTTCTCGAATCAAAGAAGAACATGTTATAGAGATTCAAAAACTTGCAGATTTCTATAAACTTGAATACGGGACAAACAGACACTTCTGTAGAATAATGCATAAGGATTATCAACTAAAAATCGATGAGGGTAAGATTGGAATAATAACAGCTGGAACTTCAGATATACCGGTAGCTGAAGAAGCAAAAGCAATCGCTGAAATGATGGGGTGTGAAGCAATAATTGTCAATGATGTTGGAGTAGCTGGTATTCATCGTTTGTTTGAACCACTTCAAAAACTTATGAAAGAAAACATAGATGTTTTAATTGTAGCAGCAGGAATGGAAGGTGCTTTACCCACTGTTGTTGTTGGATTAGTTGACATACCAGTAATCGGATTACCAATATCCACAGGTTATGGTTATGGAGGAAAAGGTCAAGCAGCTTTGATGAGCATGTTGCAAAGCTGTGCTCTTGGACTAGCAGTAGTTAACATTGATGGAGGAATCAGTGCAGGAGCGATTGCAGCAAAGATTGCAAAGAAAAGATGCAAGGAAACGAATATTTAAAACAAATGAAAAATCACAGAAGATGATTAAATGAATGTAGTTATAACAGGTAGTACCAAAGGGATAGGATTTGCTCTAGCTAAAGAATTTCTAAGATTTGGAGATTCAGTAATTATAAGTTCAAGAAGTGAAGAAAATATTAACCAAGCACTGATTAAATTAAAGGAAGATATCGCTGAAGCTAAAGTTTTTGGCCAAGTGTGTGATGTTACAAAATCAGAAGAAATCAAGAAACTCATGGACTTTTCATTAGAAAAACTTGGAGATGTAGATATCTGGATAAACAATGCTGGAACTACTGGTTTTGAATACGATTATCTAGTTAATGTTTCAGATGATGCAATCGAGAACGCTGTAAAAACAAATGTAATAGGAACATTATATGGTTGCAGAGAAGCGATCAAAATAATGTCAAAACAGGGAAAAGGTAATATCTTTAATTTAGCAGGAATGGGTTCTAATGGGATGGCATCACCAAATCTTGTAGCTTATGGAACTTCCAAAAGTTCAATGCCCCAGTTATTGAAATCACTTAGAAAAGAAACAAAAGATACTGGAATAGGAGTACATTTGCTTTATCCTGGAATGGTGCTTACAGATCTTCTCATTCGAAATGCTACTCCTGAAGCAAAAAGATTCTTTAATATGGTTGTTGAAAGACCTGAAAAAGTTGCAACGAAAGTAGTTCCACAAATGAGACTAATCAAAGGCTCAGGTAAGAGCATTAAGTTCTCTGGTACCTTCAAGTTTTTCTTGAAAATGATGACAGGAAGTTTAAGAAGGAATAGGTTTTTCGACAAAGAAGGAAATCTAATTGACGAGTAAACTACTCCTCTTTATTCTCTTTTCTAAAACTGATTTTTTTCCAGATCATTATTGTAGTATTCTTCACTTTGAACCAAATCATTGCAAAAATTAATTTGATATCTCTCCAGAAATATTTGTAATTCTTGCGCATTTTCAGTTCTCTATAATATTGTATTGGAAGTAAGACTGAGAGAAATAGAAATAGAAGAAGTAACCAAACAGGATGTAAGAATCTCGAGGATATCATAATGCCCCAGTTAACAGAATAAATCAATGCAATTGAGACAATGAAAATAACTGGAAAGATTATTCTGGATAGGATAAGTAAAATATTCTTTTTTCTGACATTCTTCTCATGTTCAGAGTTTGATTTGACTCGATTTACTAACTTGTTGATAAGTAAAATTGAGGAAATCACTAGAAATGGATTAAAGAAAGCGTCATAATACTTGTATACTCCTCTTGAGAGAAATGTGTGTGTGAGAACAATCAACCAAGTATTATAAATATAGAAATTTGTTTCATCCTCAGCAATATTCCTTCCATTGAAATGAGCAATAAAAATAGAGTAAATATAAAAAATCAGGAATGGAATCATTGCAACATTCAGGTATACATAGACTTTTGATAGGAATTCAGCATTACCATATAGTAAACTATGAGCTAAAGTTACTCCGTGTTTATTTCCCTCTTCTGCTAATGTAGCATACCATAAAGATCTTCCCGCACCGATTATTCTTATTGAGTATTTGAAAGGATTGAGAAAAATCCATGGAATTGAAAAAATAAATGTTGAGAGAATAAACGGAATAAGAAATCTCTTCAAAGCGAAGGAAAAATGCGTCTTTTTTCCCAAAATGAAAAACAGAGGTATGATCGAAAATAGTGGCATTTGTTTTGATAACCATGCTATAGAAAATACAATTGAGGAGAACACATATTTCTCTTTAAGGAAAAGATAAAGAGCTAATAAAGTGAAAAAAGTCATTTGAGGGATATTAAGATAAGATGCATCTATGTAAAGGAGATTCATAGGCATGAAAATATAAGCCAGTGCTCCAGAAATTCCAGCTAAATTAGCTACTACTCTCTTAGATTTGAATGTTTTCAGACTAATTATTATTAGATAGATCATAGCAACGGAAAGAGCATCAAAAACAATTGCTGTCCATTTAATTGAGGTAGGAATAAGGAAATCCAAAGAAGTACCTGGATTGAATAGTTCCACAAATAGAGAGATAAAGGCAAAACCATAGATTAAGAAAGGTCCATAGAGATAGAAATCTAATTTGTTTTCACTATCAAAAGGTAAAGGAGGTGCATAAGGATTCCATCCATTATAACGAAAATTCTCTAGATAAGACTCATAATAGTATTCTGCATCAGTATAGTTCTCAAAATACCAAGTAACACTAACTCCTTCATTATTCTGGAAAGTGTGATAAAAAGCAGTTCCTACCTCAGAATTAATCCAATCTCCTAGAATATGTTTTAGGTAAATAGCAAGAATGAAAAGTCCTAAGAAAATGACAATAGTAATAGGAATTTGAATTTTCCATTTGTAGAAACTCCACAAACTACGCTGGGCCAATTTTCTAAGTTCTGTCATTTTCTTCAAACATTAAGTATTTCCTTTGCATATAAAATTTTGTAAAAATAAATTAAGAAGAGAGTTTTTATCGTCTATTGAATTTGAAGAAGCTTCTAGAAATTAATGTTCTTCAAATTTCTTTTCCCCAGCTAGTATTTCCACACTCAACGTATTTTCAAATGGTGTTAATGGACAAACCCAATTCTCATTATAGGCACAATATGGATTGTAAGATGCATTAAAATCGAGTTCATACTCGTTCTCGTTTATTTTTTCCAGCTCTACATATCTACCTGCACTATATGTTTCTTTTCCAGTGGTTTTATCTTTGAATGGTACAAAGAAGTAATCCGAGTCCGCATCTTTGAAAACAGTTATCATACACTTTTGAGAATCAACTTCAAACTCAACATAACCATGTTTGATATACTCTTGAACGTTTCCTTTGGATGTAACGATATTCACTTTTGCCTGTTGATTGAATAATTTGAGTTCAACGATGAACTTGAATTCTTTATTTGGTTTATAATAATCTAGATTATGAAAAATCTCTCTCTGTTGGGGTGTGAGAGGAGAATGTTCCGAAGATTTAAAGAATCCATCTTTGTTCATTCTAATACTTGTTATTTGTTCTTCGTAGCTCATTTTCTTTCATATATATCTTCGAAAATTCATATTTATTATGTTGCTTGTTACAAATATTAGAATTTATATCCAACTCATAATTATGTTGTTTTAATTTTGCTGAACATCAATTTTTATAACTAAGTTCACTGATTGTTTTCTTAACTCATGACAGAAGAAAGCATAGACGGGGAATCTGAAAAAGAGCTCGGGGAAACTCTAAAAAAAGAAAGCAGTTTTGAATGGATATTAGACGAATTACCTTTTGGGATATCTGTTCAAAAAGCAGATCGAACAATAATCTATGAAAATCAGAAAGTTAGAGAGATGGTAGGATCATTTCTTTATCGCCAATGCTATAACAGATGGCATTATATTCCTGAAAGGAAAAATGAACCATGCCCTGATTGTCCTGCTAGTATAGGTTTTACAGATAGACAGAGACATAAAATTTTTCGCAAAACTATAGATGAAAATGGAGAGGATTTGTTCTTAGAAATTCAATTTATTCCAATCTTAAACGAAAACGAAAAATTAGAGAAATATATAGAAATTATTCGAGATGTAAAACTAATAGATAAAGCAAGAATTTTATCTTCCAAAACATCAGATGAACTCTTAGATTCAGTTCAAATTTCTTTCGTCAAATATGGTTATTTAGGTGGTGAAGTAATCACTACTGATCAGCTCGATTTTGCTAAAAAAGATGATTTAAATGAACTGATAACAAAAGTTACCGTTTACATTTTTAGTGGAGTTATGCAAGGATTTGAGAATCAAATGGGATTATTTGGACCTTTCCCAGTTTTGGATAAAACTGATTTTTTGATGGAAACATTCGTATTTCAACTAAAAGATGATCAAGCTGATTACAGATTTGGAGGAAAACAACCTTGTTTATTACTTGTATTTTTCCCAAGAGAATATTACTTCTTGTTCGAAAACAGAAGTGAAATTGAAGAATTTATCATTAAAAAGATAAATAGCTGGGAAAATATAAAATCAATAAATATAGAAACTCATGAAAGCTTCAAAAAACAATTTTTCGAATTATTAAAAAATCAGTTGTAGATCTATATTGAATCGATAACAAAAATCAAAAAGAGGGAGATTCTGTTTTCAAAAGGCTTGAAATCATCTCATCTTCTTTAGTAAGAACCTCTTCTTTGATATCTTCTAGGATTTTCATATTCTTTCGAGGAAACATTATTCTCAGTTTCTACTTTGTCTATCTTATCTTCTACACCTTCTATTTGTCCGCTTCTGCCAAGAGATAACCTAATATTTCTTCTGAATAAAATTGTCTTAGCATTTAAGAATTGATAGGTTTCGTTTTCTTGTACACTGTCGATATGTTCATTCCATGCTGAAAAATAAACTGTTCCTGTTTCATCACCAATCAGGACGTCCATTACTTTGTGTTCTTCACCTGTTTGGCGGTTTGTAACTTCTCTAATTTCACCTAATTCAACTACTTTAGCGACTAGGTTTACTTCTTTTACATTTGGAGCTAGTTCTCCTACTTTGGTGTAATTAATTTCACTCAATTTTTGTCACTTCTACTTCTTAATATTGAGCAAGCAAAAATCTCATACAGTATGAACATGCAATTTCTCACCCTTAGAGTTAGAATTAAGTCACACTATAGATCTTTTCTTAGCAAATTATTTACCTTGTATTGTTTTTAATAATATTTTGTTATGTACGAAATCAACTTTTTTATGAAAAATTTAAATACTTAAAATTTCATATTAAATGTCTTTAAAAGGTGATAATTGATGAAAATCAAAAAAACTCTCTTTACAATCACTATTGTTTCTTGCTTGATTTTTATGAATATTTCAGTAACTAATATGACAAAATCACAAACTTATATCGCAAATTTGGTTTTCAAAACAAATGGCGGAGGAGTAAGACCAGATTATGGACTCTTCATTGCTCAGTATTTGAGGGATATAGATATAGATGTCTCCATTGTGATTGAAGAATGGTCAGTTTTTGTAAATACGTTATTAGTTAGTCACGATTTCGATTTAGCATTTATTGGTTTATCTGGTTCTGCTTCAGATCCCGACCAATCATCTTTACTCAGTGAGTCTGGATCCTTGAATATGTTTGGATTAAATACTTCCATGGCTTATGGGCAAGAAAATGAAGATATGTTACAGGAAGGAAAACTAATATTAGATCTAGATTCAAGGCAAGCTCATTATTACCAATGGCAACAGCTAATTATGGATAAGATTGTACCCATGTTGCCATTCTATAGTCCAAGAGAATATACTTCAACTTGGTCAAATTTAATAGGTTTTGATTTGAGATGGGGAGTATCGAACTGTCTACCATATATGACATTCAGTGGTCTACATTCAGGTCAGATATCAACTGACGAGTTCAATGATTATAACGCAATGTGGAGTGACCTAAATCCTCTTGCCTTAGATGATACTCCTAGCAGTCAAGTTGTTTCTCTGATAATGGAACCTTTAATTGTTATAAGTCCCGATTTTGCTCCACTAAAAACAGGATTAGTTTATGATTGGGATCAAATTGATGATTATCATTATAAGTTTTATATGAGAGACAATATTTACTGGAATCCTTCTTATAATATTCTGGACAGAACTAGTGGTTCAGGACCGTTGAACACAACTGGAGTTCTTATGAATGGTTTAAAAGGTGAAAACAGTAACGGAACAACCCAAAAAGTAACAGCAAAAGACGCAGTTTTTACTTTTCTTGCTTTGGGTAATTCTTATGTGAGTGGTTCTACAACTCCATATGAGTGGATATCTGATATATTTGTAGATCCAGTAGATAAGTTAGTTTTTCATGTTTTCATTGATGGTGATCCTGATACTCCACAGCTAGAGCTATACGCTCCTTTCTGGAGTTCAATTTCTCCAATAATCCTTCCAGAGTTTTTCCTTAATAGCTCAGATACAGCTTTACAAACAACTTCTGGTGGTGTTGAACACATTGGATTATACGATGGGATTAGTGGAACTTCACAATGGCAAAATTATAGTACTACAGCTTTTGGTTGTGGCAAATACATGTTGGATTACTATGTTACACACTCAATAACATCTTTAACTAAATCTCCCTATTGGATGGGAATCGGTGCAATAGATGGCAGTTCATCACTGGAAGTAACAATTACAGACTACAACATTAGAGTTATTCCTGACTCATCTGCTGCTTTATCTGAATTTCAATCAGGAAAATTAGACATTTTAGAGGTTACAGGTTTTCCAACAGAAAGGAAAATCATGCAAGCAGATCCTAATTTTGATGTACAAACCCAATTAACTAATTATCGTGATTTCTTAGCTTTTAATCTTCGAAGACTCTTTATTGGTGGAGTAAACAACAGCGTATTTCTGACAGAACCAGGTAAAGAAGAATATACAGTTGGATGTGCAATTCGTAAAGCTATTTGTCACGCTATAGACAGAGTAGAGATAAACAATATTCTTCACGATGGTGAGTATTTTATTACCCATAGTCCAATACCTCCTTTATTGGCATTTTATTATTACGATGACATTGTAAAATATGATAGAAATTTAACGACTGCTATGGAATGGTTAGATTGGGCTTTACATCCTTCTATACCTGAATTTAGTAATTTCTTCCCATTATCAATGGCCATTGTTATTACTATTGTTTTGATATACAAAAAAAAGAGATCTTAGTCTCTTTCTTTTCTTTTGTCGTGAATATACTTGCTATTCTACGTTTCAAAGAATTAATAAACTACAGTATTATTTTGAAATCATGAAATTTGGTTATTATGTCAGATCAGAATTGAATTATCCTGAAATTAGGGATTTAACACTTCGTGTTGAAAAGATGGGATTTGATTCTGCTCATGTAAATGATCATCTTATTGGGTTTGATGAAAAACAAGAAAAGAAAGAACCTTATCTTGAAGCTTTGATGCTTATGAGTGCTTTAGCTGCTGAAACTAAGACAATAAAATTAGGACATATAGTACTTTGTAATTCCTTTAGAAACCCAGCATATTTAGCTAAATCAATCAGCACTTTAGATAATATTTCCAATGGGAGAGCATTACTTTGGCTTGGAGCGGGTTGGTATGAAGAGGAGTACAAAGCTTATGGATATCCTTTTCCCACACCAAAACGAAGAGTCGATGAACTCGAAGAATCACTTACTATCATTAAAAAACTGTTTACAGAAGATTCTACTGATTTTGAAGGTCAAATTTGGAAACTAGAAAATAACAGAAATTATCCTAAACCAGTTCAGAA
>JAGLTP010000420.1 GCA_023135215.1 Candidatus Heimdallarchaeota archaeon | reverse complement strand
TATGAAAATACCATCACTAGTTAAATGGGTGTCCAATTCAATCATATCAGCTTTTTGTGAAACGGCAAGATTGAAAGCATCCATTGAATTTTCATAAGCTTCTTCTGATGAACCTCTATGCGCTATAATGAGTGGTGATATTTTCTCTATCATTACGTTCAATTGAAAACAGCAGTAGATGAATGTTATGCTTACTGGTACTCATCACTGTTCTCGACATATTTTTAAGAAACTAATATTTGTTTGAATCATGGCCTATAAGATAAAAGACATAAATTTAGCTGAACAGGGGAGAAAGAAAATTGATTGGGCAGAATCAAGAATGCCTGTTTTAATGGATTTACGTAAGAAATTTAGTGAAACAAAACCGCTCAAAGGAATGAAAATTGCAGGTTGTCTTCATGTTACAAAAGAAACTGCAGTTCTTGTAGAAACATTAACTAAAGTTGGAGCTGAAGTAGCATGGAGTGGTTGCAATCCTTTATCAACAAAAGATGATATAGCTGCTGCTCTTGCAGTTGAGGATATTCCAATCTTTGCATGGTATGGAATGACAACTGATGAGTTTTACTGGGCTATAGATAAAGTACTAGAATTCAAACCCACATTAACTCTAGATGATGGAGCAGACCTTATATTTAGAGTACATTCAGATTTTCAAGAACTAGCAGAAGGCATCATTGGAGGAACAGAGGAAACCACAACTGGAGTCCATAGATTGAGAGCTATGGAAAGAGCAAACAAGCTACTATACCCAATTGTTGCGGTTAACGACGCTGAAACAAAAAGTGATTTCGACAATTACTATGGCACAGGTCAATCAACTTTGGATGGCGTTTTAAGATCAACTAATATTATTATTGCAGGAAAAACAATTGTAATTGCAGGATATGGTCCTTGTGGAAGAGGATTAGCTAAAAATGCTTCAGGCTTAGGAGCAGATGTAATTATAACAGAAGTAGACCCAATTCAAGCTTTGAAAGCCGCTATGGATGGATTTAGAGTCATGAAAATGGATGAAGCTTCTAACAAGGGTGATCTTTTCATTACGGCAACAGGCATGAAAGATGTTCTTGTAAGTAAGCATTTTGAAAAAATGAAGGAAGGAGCTATAATTTGCAATACAGGTCATTACGATGTTGAAATTAATATCGGGAATCTCGAAGAATTATCTAAATCAAAAAGGGAATTAAGAGAAAACAATGAAGAATATACTCTTGAGGACGAACGAAAAATCTATTTACTTGCTAAAGGAAGACTCGTTAATTTATCTGCAGCTGAAGGACACCCATCAGAAGTAATGGATATGTCTTTTGCAAATCAACTGCTTAGTTTAATTTATCTTGCAGAATCAGGGAGTAAATTGGAAAACATAGTTTATGATATTCCGAGAGAACAAGATGAAAAAATTGCGGGTTTGAAACTAAAGCTTATGGGTTATGAAATAGATAAACTTACAGCAGAGCAAGTTAAATATAAAGATGCATATTTTGAAGGAACTTGATTTCTTCTTTTTCCCCTCTTCTAATTAATACTCAAGATATTCCATTAACTTCGCCACAAGATTTTTAGTCTAGAGTTATCATATAG
>JAGLTP010000042.1 GCA_023135215.1 Candidatus Heimdallarchaeota archaeon | reverse complement strand
TTTTATTTATTTTCTCTTTGAATTAGCTCTGTCCATTAGAGATTAATGAATGTGCTTGCTCTTTTGATTGGTTCGTTAGAAGTAGAATCAGCATAGTAATGGAATAATCCAGATTTATTTGTTACCCCAACACATTTACCTGATTTATCCATTGATAGTATGTGAAGAACTCCTTCTTCGTCCAAATCCTTTAGTTCTAAAACACCCATTTCAGCAGCTCTTTCAACAGCTATATTCTGATGAATTCTTTCAACAACCATTTTTGAGGTGCATAATCTGATTGCAAGTTCACCTGTACCTGTACAAGCACTTCCTGCTTTATTGGAACAATAAATTCCCGCTCCAAAAATAGGTGAGTCACCCACTCTTCCAGGAAATTTCATTGCTAAACCTGAAGTCGAAACTCCAGTAGCTAAGTTTCCATTTTGATCTAAAGCAATTACATTAGTGGTCCCATGCTTATCAAAACTAAGTTTTCTATACCACTCCTTCACGGGGTATTCTTCCATTACTTCTTTAAGATGAACATCAAAGTGCATGAATAGCTCTCTAACCAATTTTTGTGCTTCAGGTGGCATATCCAAGCTTTTACCTTCCATTATATTATGATAGTTTCTTATTCCTAATTCGTCTAAAATTTCTTCTTCCTGAAATCCCAAAGCTTTTGCAAATCTTTCAGCTCCATTTCCAACTAACATAGCATGAGGTGTTAGTTCCATGACTTTTCTTGCAATAGAAATTGGATTGCGATAATTCTTTACTGCTGCAACAGCACCTGCTTTACGTGTTTTTCCATCCATAATAGAAGCATCTAATTCTACTATCCCCATTAAATTTGGAAAACCATTGAATCCTACAGTAATATCAAAAGGATTGTTCTCAATAAGTTTGATGCTTTCTTCGACTGCATCAAGAGCTGATTCTCCTTTTGCTAAGATTTCAATTCCTTTTGGGAGACCTATAATAGAATTTCTTGTCCCGCAGATTGCATAATCTACATTCATTGAGTTTTTAAATAAAGAATAAATAAAAGCATATCCTATCCAACATATTAACCAAATACCTTGAAAATCCAAAAGCTTCAGGAATTAACAAAGATGAAGAAGTCTGATATAATAGGTTATTCTGCTGCTATTCTAGGAGGGTTTTCCTTTGGTTTAATTCCTGTTATTTCTGGAGTATTAAGAAACTTAGATGCATCTAGTTTTGAACAATCCGTTTTACGTTTGTTTTTTGGTGCTATGATAGCTTTTGGTATTATCTTATTTTTCCTTATCAGAAGGAAGAATGAAATTAAAACATGCTTTTCTTGGAAACCTCAGCTTTCTTTTATTCTCCAAGGAGGAATCCTTGCTATTATGATAGTATTATATCTAACCTCAATTTCTCTTTATACACCTGCAGGTCAAGCAGCGATTTTGATTCAAATCCATCCTGTATTCACATTAATTTTTGGTTGGATTTTTCTTAGTGAAAAAATCACAAAATCAAAGGTCTTATCTATTGTTTTAGCCTTTGCTGGAATTGTAGTGCTAACTCAGCCATGGAACTGGACTTCTTTTATATCTTCAATTGTAGGAGACTCTCTTGCTATGCTTCTAGGTGTTTTATATGCAGTATACCTACTCATCAATAGGTGGGCTTCTGAATATACAAAGAATGCATCCTTCTTTTTGTTAATCGCATGGGTTTTACTGTGGGCAGTAATCATAGGTATACCATTGCTATTATTACTCTCTATTTTTCCTTTACCCACTGAAATAATTGGTTTCTCATTGGCTAGTATTCTGACCCCAAAGATTCTTGGATATGGATTTCTGCTTGCATTTTTTGGGAGTCTTATCCCGTATGGTTTAATTATGATAGCTACTAGATATATCGAATCATCAAAAGCATCTCTTTTACTTTTAACAGAGCCAATAGGTGCAGTTGCTCTAGCAGCTATAATCCTAAAGGAAACTATAACAATTTGGTATGTAGTTGGGGGATTAGCAATAATATCAGCTGCATGTATAACAATACTAACTTCAATAAAAGAGTCTAGAAATAATTTCGTAGAAGAACTCCAAAATAATTATAAATGAATGTTATGAAATAATTTAATTTTTTCAAACTTTGATTCGAGATTTAAAGAGCTCTAAAATAAAATGAAAACATAATTTTAAGAACCCATCTGTTACAATTAAATCAGAATGTCTGAACTAATGGTTCAAACTACACAGTTATCAAAGTACTTCAAGACTGTATTAGCTGTTAACAAGATTAATTTGGAAATCCCAAAGGGATCTATTTATGCTCTCCTGGGACCAAATGGAGCTGGAAAAACAACTACCATTAGGATGCTTTTAGGATTACTTAAACCATCAGAAGG
>JAGLTP010000419.1 GCA_023135215.1 Candidatus Heimdallarchaeota archaeon | reverse complement strand
TTTCTTGGAAAACGATTGATGGACTGGCAACTTGAAGAATTAAGAAAGAGCCCGTACGTTGAAGATTTGTATTTACTAGGAATAACTGAAGAAATGGCTAAATTTGATTATCCTGTGCATTACGTAGATGTTCCCACAGTATCAACCTATGCAGAAAAATTATTAGCAGGAATAGAATACCTTCGTTCAATTGGAAAAGATAACACTTTTATTGTTGTATCTTCCTCAGATACACCAGGAATTACAGTTGAAGGAATAAACCAGTTTTTTGAAGCAATAGAGGATTTACAACATATTGACTATATTCAATCAGTAGTCCCTGATGATGTTACAAAAGAAGTTTTTCCTGATCATCAAAGAGTAGTAGCTAAATTCTCTGATGTACATGTTTATCCTGGAGAACTCTTTGCAATGAGTGAATATGGGATGGTGCAAAAAAATAACATAATTAGTGAAATTGGTGGCAGACGAAGAAAAATTAAAAAGAACAAACGAACAAAGAGAATGAGCGCGGTCACTCCTATTATTAAACTAGTATTAAAGCGTCCTGGAACTTGGTTTTTAATTCTGAAATTCATGATAGGTAAACTTCCTTTAGCAGGAGCGGAAAAACTAGTATCTAGAATCGCTAAGGGAACTGTTAGGACAGTAATTATATCTGACGCAGCTTTTGGAATGGACATGGATCTTCCAGAAGATTATGAAAAATTAAAGAGATATGTAAGCAAAACAAAGAATGTTCCTTATTTGCCAGGTGTAAAATAGGACTAGAAATTACTATAGTTGCACTGGAATGCTTTAAATAAGATTGTTTATAATTGTTAAAAGTTATGAAATACCCTATTCTATTACTTGCTGGAAGAGATGAGAAAAGAAGAGAATTATTGAAAGTTCTTGATCCTGATGAGAAATATAAGTCCAAAGTTGCACTGCCATTTTTAGGGAAAACCGTAATAGAATGGGTTGTTGAAGCGTTCCTAAAGTCGAAATATGTAGAGGATGTTTACATTTTAGGTTTGACAGAAGAGGATGTAAAAATTAATGGTCCAGTTCATTTCATACCCTGTGATCCATATTCTCGAATTAGTCAAAAGTATAAAGCTGGATTAGATTATATTATCGAAGCTGGGAAACCACATGAGGAATTAATAATCTGTAGTGGTGATTGTCCAGGAATTCAAGTTGAAGCTATTGATAAATTCATTGAGAAGGTTCAACAAAGGAAAGGGTATGATTTTGTAATTGGAGGTGTTCCAGAGGAAGTATTGAAAGAAGTTATCCCTGAACATAAAAGAGCTGTAGGAAGATTCAGAGATGTTAATATCCTCCAAGGAGAAATAGCTTCTTTCAGTCCTATGGCAATTAATGAGCTTCAAGATGTAATAGATAATTTTACTGAACCAGAACTTAGAGAAAAAAAATCTTTTTGGAGAACTTTATGGCTAGTTGCTAAACGTCCTAGTTCATGGTCTAAAATACTCAAGATTGTTCTAAAAAGAGGAACCCTAGAAGATGCAGCAACAGCTCTTTCACGAGCTTTCAAAATAAAAGCCGATTGTGTTGTAATTGAAGATCCTGGTTTAGCTATGGATATGGATCTTCCAGAAGATTATGATAAAATTAGACGATATGTAGCTAAAATTAATAATATTGAGATTAACGAAAAAGAGCTTTAAGCTCCCTCAGAGAATATCAAAGAAATGTTCCTGGAAGCATCAAGGACTGTAGAAACCCATTGACATATAATTGTTGCTATGTTTCAAGAAAGAATTTTTAAAACAAGGAAGTTTCTAGTAACTGGTGAATTCTGAATGACAAAACAATTTCCTATCTTTTTGATGTCTGGAAGAGATAAAGATATACGCAGAGAAATAATGCAAGTTCTTGATCCTGAAGAGAAATACAAGGCAAAATGCTTACTTCCTATATTAGGAAAACCTGTAATTCAGTGGGTAGTGGATGAGCTTGTTAAATCTAAGAAAATAGAAGGGATTTATACACTTGGAGTGTCAAGAGAAGATATAGATTTCGGAACAGATGTGGAATATATACCTGTAGACTTTTTTGCTGATTTTAGCGAAAAGCTACTTGTTGGTTTAGAATATTTAAAAGATAAAGGTAAGAATTTCAATCAATTTGTGATTTGTTCAGCAGACACACCAGCTATAACAGTTGAAAGGATTGATGAATTTCTAGATGCAATAGCTACTATGGAGGATCATGATTTTATACAATCTGCTGTGCCTATTGAATTATCAATAAAGGAATTCCCAGATGCAGGAAGAGTAGTTGGAAATTTTAGAGACCACCAGGTTTTCCCAGGTGAATTATATGTTTTAAGTGAAAAAGGAATAGTAGAAGGACAGAAGGTTATCTCTGACATAAATAGATTAAGAAGAAAACGATCCTTCTGGGCAGTTGCTTGGTATGTATTCAGAATACCTGCTACCTGGTCAAAATTATTGAAAATCGTTTTGAAGCTCGCTAAATTAAAAGATAT
>JAGLTP010000418.1 GCA_023135215.1 Candidatus Heimdallarchaeota archaeon | reverse complement strand
AAACTATAGAAAATTTAGCTGATTTTCTGTTAAATATAAGAAAGGATATTAACAAACATCCAGAGTATTTCTGCTCTGCTTGCGGTTTTTGGACAAGCTATCAACTAGTTTTAATGGACAAAAATGAGAATATTGTTGGAATTAGAAATTTATTTGATATTTTTAGAGAGGACGATGAATTCAGCTGGAATTTCGAAAATATGTCAATAAAACAGCTGAGAGAAATTCTAGCAGCAGGATTGACTTAGATTAGCAAAAGGAGTAAAATATAAATAGCTATTAAAAAAAGATAGCTAAAATCAATTGAGGAATAAACTATGAGCGGAAAATGGATATGCACTTTGTGTGGTTACGTATATGATCCAGCTTTAGGAGATCCAGATGCAGGAATTGAACCAGGAACAGCCTGGGAAGATGTACCTGATGACTGGGTTTGCCCCGAATGTGGAGCCG
Organism: Candidatus Heimdallarchaeota archaeon; assembly: GCA_023135215.1. Next base: position 1,545 of record JAGLTP010000418.1, on the reverse strand, counting down.
AAAAAGCAGATTTTGAACCATTCGAAGATTAAACCTGAAACTCCTTCTTAATTTTCATAATTTTCTTTTTATATTTAGCAATTTATCTAATTATTTGTTCTAGATTTTTATTGAAAACAGTTTCTTAGAAGGATCAATTTTTTCAATATTATATTCGAATATCTCCTTCTGCTTCAATTCTTTAAAACCGTTTTCAACTTTTACTACTTCCATTCTTTTGGATATTGTTGGTGCTTCCTTTTCAAGTTCGTCAAGTTCCATTTTTTGTTTGATCAATTGCTCTTTGGCTTTTGTAATCTTCAAAGCTAGTTTATTGTATCCCTTTCTCTCAGCAATATCTAATGCCTGTGTAAGTAGTTCTCGAGCTTTATCTATATCCATCATCAACAGTGATAGTTGAGATTTAAACCATAGACTTTCAATGATAACTTCTGGAAGATTAGCTTCAGTACCTATTTCTACTAATTTACTCACATTCTTCTGCAGCTTAGTAAGATATCTTTCATTGGAAGTCTCTTTGAGTTCAGTTAAAAGTAGCTCAGATAACTGTAGGAGTACTTCTATGGTAAGACTAATTTCTAATTCCTCTTGGAGAAGATGGTCAAACAATACTTCAGCTCTATCTCTCTCACGAGAATCTTTGCTATTCTTTAGAATGATCCCTTCTGCAATTAGAATTAAACGTTTAATATTTTTGTATTCAATATCTTCTACTATCTCTTCAAGTTTCTTATAATATTCCTTTGCTAATTCCAATTTATTATATTTTGAAGCAAGAGTAACAAAACGATAAAAAAGCCCTGCAATTAGTGTTTTGTTACCTATTTGAAGGATTATTTTCTGTGCTCTTTCAAGATATTCCAGTGCTTTATTTACAAGTCCTTTTTTCTCATAAATTGTACTGATAGTGTATAAATCCCAATATATCCGATTTTTATCTCCTATACGTTCGAAAAAATCAAGACATTGCGATTCTAATTCCAAAGCTTTATCGAGTTCACCCTTTTGAATATAGAATGATGCTACATTTGCCAGAACATACATAGAAGCCAATTCACGTTTGTCTTTCTTAAGAATTTCATATAATCTCTCCATATGATCTATTGCTTTATCTAACTCTCCTAAATCATAAAGAAAAATTGCCAAGTTATTCAACCATGTTGAATTATCTGATTTCTTTCCATTTTCTGTAAGAATTTTGTGTGCTTTAATTGTATATTCTAGAGCTTCCTTCGTATTCCCTGTTATTCCATGATATACCCCTAAATAACCATAAGATTGCGCTATCAATCTTTCATTTCCTATTCTTTCTTTTACTTCTAAGGATTTCTTTGTGTAATCTAAAAGTTTCTCATATTCTCCTTTTCTAAAATATACAAATCCAGTTTCAGTGAGCATTACACTCTTAAAATAATCATTTTCTAATTCATCTATTATCTCTATTATTTTGTCAAGAACTTCTATTGATTTATCATAATTAGCTACAATATTATACATAGTTACTAATTGGTGAGAACAGATAATCTGAAGTATTTTATTATCTGT
>JAGLTP010000417.1 GCA_023135215.1 Candidatus Heimdallarchaeota archaeon | reverse complement strand
AATTAACTGACAGTTCTGAGAACAGAATCTATGGGTTAGTATGGGCAACTATTTCTCCTTATATGTGGCCTTCATTTCAGTATGGTTTTGATCATGGACCCCTTTACCAAAATGGTCAGATTGTTGTAAATGATACTGCTTCTGTCAATGCTATGGAGTTCATTTATAACTTGAAATATTATCACAGATGTGTTTTCTATGATGATAGTAGTAGTTCTGCTACTCAAGCTTTTATAGCAGATAAAGGAGCTATGCTAATTTATGGAGGGTGGTATACTCCAACTCTAGACGCATTAGAAATTAATTATGGAATGCAAATACTCCCTCTTATCTCTTCTACAAACCAAAGAATAACTCCTATGGTAGAAGTTAAGGGGTGGGGAATTTCAAAAGATACTAAAAACTCTAGCTTATGTTATGACATAATATCATTTCTTACAACCAAAGAAACTCAAGAAGATTTAATACAATACGAGCAAAAAGTTCCAACGCTTTTGGAACTAATAAATTCCCCTACAGTTTCAGATAATCCTGTTATAAATTCTCAAATTGAGCAAATAGAATATAGTCAATATCATCCTTTAGACCCAATTTACAATATATACTCTGATTATATGAGAGCAGCTTTACAATTTATTTTAGTTGATCATAAAGACATTCAAACAACCTTGAATGAAGCGCAAGCTGGAATAAATGCGAATGCTGGAAGCTGATTCTATGAGAAAGATGAATCGAAAAACAGTTTTCTTTTGCTTAACACTACTAATCATTTTTCTCTCATTGAATTTCTTTCAAGGTAATAATTTTAACACAACACTTGTATCTGCTCAACAAGAAAAAGCTGAAGTTGTCGAGATACAAGATCGATCTATTATTCTGAATTGGACTATCCCCTCAATTCATAATTTTAATAGTTTTCGAATATCTTTGTTGAGTAATCAGTCTAAAGAAGAAAGCACCTGGACCATGATATTATTCAATAATTCTATTGAAGTTTCTATAACTAGTTTTTCACTAGCCAACTTCAGCTCAGATGGAATAGTAAAGTCAGCACAAAAAATACATACAGCCAATTTTACCTCATATGTTGTTGAAACTACAGCGGAGTCTGTCCAAACTAAAATTACAGGATTACAACCTTCAACTAATTACACCTTCTTTCTATATCTTTCCAATTCATCTCTGGTTGTGGAAGAAGAAAACCAGGTAATTTATTTATTGACAGAGGAATTATACTGGAACTCAACAATAATCAAAACACAATTAAGTAGTGAAGATGCGATTGAATACTCAAGAAGAGCAACAATATTAACTCTTCTTTTCATTGTTGTTATATTCGTTGTTATTTTCTACTTTTTTGCAAAAAAAGATGTTCCTTTCAATCGAATAGCGTACATATTCATTTTTCCTGCGTTGTTTGCACTTGTACTTCTTGAAATCTACCCAATAATCTACGGAGTAATTCTTTCTTTTACATCATACAATCTAAGAAGAGGAGAAATACCAAAATTCAATTGGTTCCAAAATTATGCTAATGTAGCAGAAAATCCTCAGTTGCCTATTGTATTCACTACAACATTAGTATGGACAACATTGATTATAATAGCAAAGATTCTTTTAGGATTCTTTATTGCATATTTAATTCATTTTAAGGTAAAACGAAAGAAACTTTGGTATTTGTTTCTTTATCTTCCATGGGCTATACCTTCTTATATCAAAATACTCTCTTGGCGGACTTTCATCCAAGGTAATGCTGGAGATTCATTCTTTAACATGCTTTTTGGAACAAATGTTAATCTTGGTTCTCAACCCTATATTACTTTGATCATTGCATGTTTTGTTGAAGTGTGGGATTCAATCCCATTAATAACAACTCTGTTTCTAGGAGGTATGAGTTCCATCCCGAGGGAATTGAATGAATTAGCAGAAATTGACCAAATTGGAGAAGGTACAAGCATTAGGAAGATAGTAGTTCCTTTGATTAAGCCTATAATCCTACCAGCAATAATACTGGAGATTATCAAGACATTTGGAAGTTTCAATGTAGCATTCTTTCTTACGAAAGGATATCCTATCTTGTCCTATGGAGTAAGTGATGCAGGAATTATAGGAGCCACTGATTTATTCAGCACATTCACATTTTACATGTTTTATCAAAAAAGAGAGATTGGAATCGCAGCTGCTTACTCAACAATCATGAGTTTGCTAACATTATTCTTTGTTCTACTATGGATTAAAATGTCAAGAGGAACCCAAAGTACTTACCAGCCATCGAAAAAGAAACTCCCTAAAAGATCTAAGAATTTCCTTCCAATTCTAGGATTATTTCAAGCCTTAGGATACATTTTAGCTGGTATAACTGGTTTTAGATATTTTGGAATTCATTACAACATTCATCTGAATTACATCATTGGATCTTTGTATTTCATAGCTTCAATATTACTATTTTTTTACAGTGAAAATATCTATAATTGGTTTAAGCTTCTTATTATAATTGATTTAATTATTTCAGTCTCACAGTTTTTTGTATTTCAGATGTGGTTTGCTTTTAATTGGAATATTTTCATCGTGTTTTTTGAATTATTCATTCTTTCTGGGATAAAGAAAAAATCTGCTTGTGACACCAAGAAAAACTTCCTCTTGAGAATTAAGGAAGAGATTCAATCTTTCAGATATAAAATCAAAAACTCTCTTCAGAATATTGATAGACACCTAATTGATCTACACTCACTGCACCTTGTCTTCACACTTCAAACACTAATCTTACTTCTGCTAAATATAATATTAAAGAACAAAAACTGGATTATGTGGAGTATTTTTGCAATTTTCCTTGTTGGTTTAGTTGTTTCATTTTTCTCAAACATAATGCTGAAAACCTCCATTGTTTTGCAGATTCCACTTCTACTAGGATTGGTTTTTAGTTCTTCTCCAATTGGGTGGATGATTGGTTTTATTATACTATCCACGGTTTTCGCATTTAATTATGCTAAAGTTGGTTTAGTTCAAACCTCCTTATTATCTAAGAAATCCTTTGGAAACAGAATTTTGAGACTAATATCTCGTCCAAAGAATAGCTCAATGGTTCTATTAGTTGTAATCATTATAGCATTTATCCCTATCTGGAACATAGCCTGGATAGCTTTCGCTACAGGTAATCAAATAGTTCCCACTTCCTTCATCCCGAAAAATCCTACTCTGGATAACTTCCGACTTTTGTTTACAGAAGAGGATATCTATTTAAATTTTGGAAATTCATTATTAGTTGCCTTAGGTTCTGCTGGGATATGTGTGTTTATAACCACATTAGCTGGTTATTCCTTCTCGAGATACAATTTCAAAGCTAAAAAAGAGATGATGGTAGGAGTTTTCGTTTTGAAGATATTTACTGGTATTTTAACTCTAATTCCATTCTATTTAATTATGTTTAATCTAGGATTAATAGACACTTATATTGGAGTGATTCTTGCTTATAGTACTCACACAATTCCTATAGCTTTGTGGATAATCAAAGGATATATTGATTCAATTCCGAAAGAACTAGATGAAGCATCTCAAATAATGGGAAATACATCGTTAAGAACTATTCGAAAGATAATTTTACCTCTATCAGGACCAGCATTAGCGATAACATTTCTACTTAATTTTCTTGCAGCTTGGAATGGTTTCCTACTTGCTTATGTCTTGCTTCAATCTTCATCAAAATACACGCTACCAGTAAAATTATTCACATTTATTGAATCTATAGAAGGCGGTGATCCTCAATGGGGTTTATTTGCTGCAGCTTCAATTTTAGTAATTATTCCACTTCTAATAATTTTCATCTTTTTAAGGAATTATATACTCAAAGGATTTGACAGCTCAACTGAAATGGGAGATGTTTAAATGAGAATCGAAATAAAGAAAGTAACAAAAAAATATGAGGAAAAAAAAGCAGTTGATAAGATTGATATGGTCATTCCAGAAGGTAGCTTTACAGTAATCTTAGGACCCTCTGGAAGTGGAAAAACAACCCTATTAAGAGTCCTAGCAGGACTTGTTTATCCTACTTCAGGAAAGATTTTCTTTGGAAAGAAGGATATGACAGATTTACCTGCTAATAAAAGAAACATTGCTATGGTTTTCCAGAA
>JAGLTP010000416.1 GCA_023135215.1 Candidatus Heimdallarchaeota archaeon | reverse complement strand
AAAACAATATCCAATCATAATGAAAGAAATTCTAGAAAATGAAAGACTTACATTTAATGCTGCACAATTAACAAAAGAAGGCAAAGAGATACCTGTTGAAGTTAGCGCTCAGATTCTTGAATTAGAAGGAAGAAAGATGATACTTTCAATTGTTAGAGATGTATCTGAACGTATGCAAGCTTTAGAGGAATTAAGGAAATCAGAGAATCTATATAAAACGATTTTTGAAGCACTGGGAACTGCTAACGCTATCGTTTCTTCTGATGGGATAATAAAGATGGTTAATTCGAATATTGTTGAATTATTCGGCTATGAAAAAGATGAGTTAGAGAATAAGCCATGGTTTGATTTAATAGCGGAAGAAGAAGTTCCGCGTTTGATGGAGTATCAGAAAGTGAGAGCTCAAGATCCAAATGCAGTACCATCTCAATATGAAACAAAAGTCAAAAATAAACAAGGAAACATAATTGACACTCTTGTGAATATTAAAAACATCCCAGGTACAACAGACATCATAGCTTCAATTATAGATATATCAGAGATGAGGAAAGCTGAACAAGAACTCAAGGAATCAGAGACTCTCTATCGAACAGTCTTTGAAACTACGGGATCAGCGAATGCTATTATTGGAAGGGATTCACTTGTACAATTAGTAAATTCAAAAATGGTTAAATTAACAGGGTATTCAAAAGAAGAGTTAGAAGGGATAAATTGGAAGGAGGTTGTAGATAAAGAAGAAGTGGAGAGGTTGGGAGAAATCAACAGGTTAAGACTAGAAGATTCTTCTCTTGCACAAACTCAATATGAGAGTAAACTCATAGATAAGGAAGGAAATGTGAAAAAAATTCTGCTTAGTATGGATGATATTCCAGATACTGATACCACAATAGTTTCATTAGTAGATATTACACAATTAAAACAAGCTGAGGAAGAGCTGAAGAAATCAGAGGATTTGTACAGATCCGTATTTGAAACAACTGGTGCAGCTAATCTAATCTTTGATTCTGATGCGAATGTGATGCTTATCAACGCAAGGATGGAAGATTTAACTGGATATACAAAGGAAGAAGTGATAGGGAAGAAATGGACAGAATTTGTTCACCCTGAAGAACTAGAGAGATTGGTAGATTATAACAAGAAAAGACTCGCAGATCCTGACTCTGTTCCCAGTCAGTATGAGACAAGATTGATTACTAAAGCAGGTAAAACTTTAGATATTCTACTCTCAGTTGGTGTGATTCCAAGCACAACAGATTTCATAGCTTCTTTAATGGATATTACTGAAAGGAAAGAAGCTGAAGATGAGATAATGCAGCAAAAGGAAGAATTAAGCGATTTTGCACATCTTATGGCTCATGACATTAGAAATAGTTTATCAGCTATTGAAGGGTTTATTGATTTGATTGAAGTAAAATATGATTCAATGTATGTTGATACAATAAATAAACAGCTATTATATATGAGGGAACTACTTGATCGTTCAATAGAGCTTGCAGAAGCTGGAAGGGTAATAGAAAAATCTGATGACGTTGATTTAAACAAATTATTCAATGAATGTGCTACAATGATAATCCCAGAAGGAATTATTTTTACACATGATGATCTTCCTAAAATTAAAGCAGATATGAAAAAGCTTTCACAGATTATAAAGAATCTTTTTGAGAATGCAGTTCAACATGGAAAACCCAACAAAATTGAAGTTTTGTACGAAGAAATGGAAAAGGATTACATAATCTATATACAAAATGATGGTGAGAAGGCAGATCCTAAAATAGTAAAGGAAGCTTTTGAAGCTATATTTTCAACAAAGGAATTGAAAGAACTTCATGGATTAACAATTGTAAATAAATTAGTTGAAGCTCATGATTGGGATATCTGTTTGGAGAAAGATAAAGAAATTACATCGTTCAAAATCATAATACCAAAATAGAAAAGGATAATTTTTCTTATTTTTCTTTCCACAGGAAACCTAGGTAGGATCTTCTTGTATTGAACCCCTTCTAATAACCTTACCTTCTTGAATTATACCTCTCTAAAACGCTTATCTCCCCATATTAGAAGCCCAAACAACAAAAACCACCTGTGCATATTGTTTGAACACTCAAAGATCCTTCTAGAATAATAAACTAATACTTGTCCAGTCGAAATTTTCCTTTTAAAAAGACTAGAGTTTGTTAAACACCTGTTTAACCACTGGAAAACCTACCTTTTTAGAAAGTATCTGTGTATAGGTTATACACAAGTAATAGAATGACACTTGGCAAAGAAAATAGAGTGTCTAGCTGGTTTTTAATATTCTAATATTTTAATTTTTATATTTTTATACATACTTATTTTATATTCGGTTATTCGGTATATGCTATTTTAGTAATTAGAAGTCTTATACTAAGAAAATAGATATGAAAATACCGAATGTTCGGTATGTGTTCGGTATGTTCGGTATAACTAAAGCTCTACACAATAATCCAGAGATCCTTATCTTTTTTTCAAATTGGCAGTCAAAATGAAACAACTAATCTATTCAAATCAATCTCTTATTTCCACTTCACTACACAAATAAGTTTATACTTGCTTTCTTCTAATAGAACTGCACTCTTAGGGACTTTTTATCACGATTCAGCTTGCTTTTTTTCACTAAACGATTGTTTCAAGGCTTTTTGTATTTACAGATTTGAAAATAGGGTGAAATCTTTAGTTCTAAATTAGAGAAAGTATATTCTTATACTCTTCAGTTTCAAGAGAAGAGAATAGAGAATTTACAGTATTTAGAATTATTTTTGTTTTGAAATTACTTCTGCATTTTTATAGTAGCTATTTGTAAATTGTTCTTAATACGTATCAACTGCTCTAAGGATAAGCTTTCTTTTGTTAATGAGGCTTTTATGGTGTCAAGCAGAAGTTCTATATCTTTGAGTAGTCTTGTTTTCTACTGTTGTTCTCTTCTAGTCTTATCACCTAGCCATTCTCTTACTTTCCATTGATCTGCACAAATCAGCTCAAATTTACAGGTTTTGCAGTTCTTGGAATAAAAGTTCCATTTAGCACAAACACGTACTTTAGTTTTTTCTGCATGAACTAGAAGGCTATAATCGTTTTTTTTAATCTTATATCAAAGTACCTATAATGAGGATGGCTAATACACAAGAATCTCTCCAAAATGCTTATAATCTAGACGGGGTTAGTACATCTTTAGGGAAAAAAAATGACAATAAAGAAATTAGGAGGGAAAATTGTAATA
>JAGLTP010000415.1 GCA_023135215.1 Candidatus Heimdallarchaeota archaeon | reverse complement strand
CTATTGACTCTATAGCTCTACTTTATTCAAAAACTTTTTGTGATATAAACACTTGCAAAAAGGAAATCGGTTTTTAATAGTAAATCTACTTTTGTTGATTTTTTTAGGGTTAAATATTGAGTTATTATTATAAAATTAAAATAGAATTACACAGTAAAAAAAGCAATGTCATACATTAATTAAAAAAGAAGTCAAATACGATTACTTAGTAATTCTTGTAAATAATCATGGTAGTGATCTTATTCAAGTCGAACTCATATCTTATACACCAGAATCAGAAATGGTTGCAAAAATCGCTGGTTTAATCTGTTATTCAGCTGAAGATGACCTTGGGGAGATAAAAAACAAAGCAAAAATCAAACCTGATGAATATTTGGGTAAAATTATCAAAAATGGTCATCTTTCAATTATAGAACACAATATGTATGTTTTCTATGTTACGGGGATTAGTCGAACAACTTCTCATCAGTTAGTTAGAAAAAGAATTGCAAGTTTTTCACAACAATCTCAGAGATATGTAAATGCAGATAATTTCGTATATATCATTCCTGATGAGATTAAAAAATCGAAATATGGGGAGGAGTACGAAGATTTGATTAAACAAAGTCACTTATTATATCAAAAAATGATTCAGGAAGGAATTGAAATAGAGGATGCGCGATATATATTACCCAATGCTACGTCTACTCAGTTAATAGTTTCAATGAACGCTCATGCATTAGTTGATTTCTTTGCAGTAAGAATTTGTGAGCGCTCGCAGTGGGAAATTAGGGAACTAGCAGAACGAATGCTTGAAGAAGTAAGAAAGGTTTCTCCAACTATTTTTAGGAATGCAGGAGCATTCTGTGATTTTTATGGGTATTGTCCTGAAAATGATAAATCCTGTGGAAAAGCAGCAACTATTGAAGAGTTAAAAGGAAACAAAAAAGATTGAGATATCAGTTAGGAAGATATAATCTCCTCATTTATTTCTTCTAATAAATCCTCTTCCCATTCATCGGATTCAAGAATTTCTTTTTCTTTCTCTTGTATTTTTGGAATGACATCATTTAACCTTATAAGAAGTATTGAATACAGTATTGCTGCAATAATCAGAGAAGGAACAATTATCAATTCAGATATTGCATCATTGGGAATTATATAGTAGATTAGAAGAGAATAAAGAACGGCTAGTATAACAAGGATAGAAATACTAATACTAGGCCATATCATTTTCTTTAAAATGTACCACCATTTTTCGAGAATCCCGATATGTTCTATTTCTTTGTATTCGAAATCAGTTTTTACTAAATTGAGTATATATTGTTCTATTTGGTCTTTAGCATAATTACTGTCTGGTACGATAAATTCCTGCTCTTGAGAAAAATATTCCTCATAGAAGAAAGTAATTAGAAAACGAATTGCTACACAAATACCTGCAGAAATCTGAAAGATAAGAATATCAATTCGCCCTAGATTTTCAGGGAAGAACATTGAGTATACGTTACCAAGTAATAAAGATAGAACTGTACCTAATATGAAAAAGAAACCAAAACCAAGCTCAGAACTTAGTTTAATATTTCTTCCCCTGAAAAGGTCTGTAAGAAAAATAATTATCCCGAAGATTAGCCAAATTGAAAAGATGTATACGTTAAAACTGAAAGCAGACTGAATTATTATAATCGCAATAGCAAATAGACCAAACAAAAGATGAGCAATAACTAATATCGAGGAACCAGGAGTGGATACTACAGTTTTTTTCCACTCTTCTTCGAAAATTTTATCTCTGATTCTCATTTCCATCTCTCCAATGCTTCTTGTACCAATCTTTGTGTTGGTGAATATTTCCTCATAAGTCTATAAAGAGATAATATGATGTTATCTTCATACCCATTTATCTCGATATAATCTCCTCCAACAGAATAGAGAATATTTCTTAGTTCTTTTTCCCGTCTTTTGTACTCATCCTTAACTAAACTAGGAAACACACGTTCAATTACAAGACTGTAATCCATATCTTGAGATCTAGATAATAACCAACCTGGTGATGCTAAAATATTGAAATCTAAGGTGGAATAGTTTACAAAAATCACTCGACTTCCCATAGTTCGAAGAAGATGCAATCCCTGCATTTTCTTTCGTAGATCCCCTTCTAAATCAGAGAAGATTATTGCAATAGAGTGTAAGAGTTTGTTGTTTTTTGTAAACTTAACTGCATTGATGAAATTACTCTGAACCCCTGTTGCTTCTAAATCATAGAGATTGAGCATCAGCGATAGTTCTTTTTTACCCAATTGGGGAACAATGAAACGTTTTACAATATCTGAATATGCTATTACTCCTAAGTCATGATTGGTACCTCTTATAAGAGAGGAGAGTTCAACTGCAGATGATAAAGCATATTCAAATTTCGGTCCAAACATTGTACCTCCAAGATCAAGATAAACAAGGAAATGGAGATTTCTCTCATCTTCAAATTCCTTAGTAATTAATCGATCATGTCTAGCGGTTGCATACCAATCAATATGCTTAACCTCATCACCAGGAAGATAGTCGCGAAGAGCGAAAAACTCATCCCCTCTTCCTTTCACCCTTTGTGCGAATTCATGAACCATTTTCAATAGAAGTTCTTTCTTAGTTTTCCAAGGAATATTAACTCTAGGTCTTTGTGGGAGCACTTTAATACTGATTTTTTCTTTCAGAATTCTTTTGTTTTCAAAGAGATTTTGGAAGGGGCCTACAGAAATCTCAGCAGGTCCAATTGTTGCATTTCCTCTTCTAACTGCTAATAATAACCATACTAGTTTCTTCGTCTCGTTGGGTTGAAGTTTTACATACACTGTTTCAGGTGTTTTTATACTTCTAAAATGAAAAGATATACCTAAAGCAATTTTGAATCTTACAACCTTAGATGAAGAATTATTTATTTCAGTAACTACAGCTAACAATCCTCTACTTCGCATGTATGTTTTTGATACCCGTAATTTGAGATCAAGATTTAGATTCTGATGTTGGAAGTAGCTTATAAAAGTTGAAGTTACAACAATCCAAAAGATGAAACCTGGAACAACTAGAAGGTAGTTTTCAATAGCTAAGCCTAGTATTATGAACAAGCTTCCAAAAAGGATAAAGGCTTTTCCATTTTTGGTTAATTCAATATGCTTAGCTGCTTCCATCTATTTTCATCTTCCTGAATACACTTATTATATAACAACTTCAACTTCTGAAAGAATATTTTGAATAATCTCTCCAATTCTTATTTGTTCAATTTCAGCTTCTGGAGAGAGAATTAAGCGGTGATTCATCACTGGAAAGAATATTGATTTAATGTCATCTGGTTCAACATAGTCTCTTCCTCGTATTGCTGCAATTGATCTACTCAATGTAAGAAGTGCTATTGATCCTCGAGGACTAGCACCAAGTGCTAGAGAAGGAATAGATCTTGTTGCTAGCACAAGTTTTGCAATATATTCCAAAATTTGATTACTCACTATTACACTTTTTTCGATTTCTGCTATTAATTTCAGAATAGTATCTCTTTTGGTAATTGCATCTACATCTGCGAACATCTTTTCTCTTTTCATAACCAGCATATCTATCTCCCCATCTAAGGATGGAGGATAAACTGGAATCTTTACTAAGAATCTATCAACCTGCGCTTCTGGTAGTGGGTAGACCCCGGTAGATTCTATTGGGTTTTGTGTTGCTATTACCATAAATGGTTTTGACAATTTGTATGTTTTCTTCCCAGCTGATACTTGTTTTTCTTGCATTGCTTCTAAGAGTGCCGATTGTGTTTTTGGAGGGCTTCGATTAATTTCGTCTGTTAATAAAATATTAGTAAAAACTGGTCCTTCTATAAATGTAAAAGAACTTGTTTCTCGCTCATAGATGTTACCACCGGTTATATCAGCTGGCATTAAATCTGGAGTAAATTGTATTCTTTTGAAATCCATCTTAACTATGTCAGCTAGTGTGCTTGCCATCAGTGTTTTAGCTATACCAGGGACACCTTCTAGAAGTACATGCCCCTCGCTTAACATTGATGCAAAAATCAATTCTATAACA
>JAGLTP010000414.1 GCA_023135215.1 Candidatus Heimdallarchaeota archaeon | reverse complement strand
ATTGTTTTCTTTATGAGTAAAAAGGAAGAAGAAATTAAAGGGCATAAACGGAAGGGGTTTGAGCACCGAGATGATGTAGTAGGTGAACACAAATATTCTGATATAGGGCAGCTGATATTTCTTTTCAGTTTTCTAATCCTGTGGATTTTGGATTCCTTTGTGTTTAATTTTTCTACTTTCCTAGTACAATACATTCCTAATTACGTTAGGGGAATAGTGGCATGTTTTATCTTGATAATTGCTGGATATTTACCATATCAAGCACACAAATTGGTGTTTGAAGAGGAAAGAGATGCACCAAGAGTTATCAAAGAAGGTGTTTTTGCTTATGTTCGACACCCAATGTATCTAGGTGCTGTGCTCTTGTATTTAGGGTTATTTTTTGCTACTTTATCCCTAGCTTCGTTAGCTTTATGGATACTTATAATAGTTTTTTATGAATTTACCTCTTCATATGAAGAGAAGCTCTTGCTTGCACATTTCGGAGAGGAGTATAAAGCTTACAAGAACAGTGTTGGTAAATGGATTCCTGGTTTGAAGCTTAAAAAATAGCAAAAAGATAAGATTAAATTAGAAGCACCAAAGTTAAACGTAAGTGGAAAATAATGAGCAATAAGAAAGTATTGATTTTGTATGGAACACGATATGGAAGTACAGAGGGTATCTCTGAAAGGATTGCGAAGATACTTGGTGAAAATGAAGTTGAAACATTAGTAATTGATTTGAAAAAACCACCTGAAGATGATGTACTTTTAGCTTTTGATAACTATAATGGAATCTTAATAGGAACAGGAATAAGAATAGGACAATGGACAAAGGATGTTAAGAACTTTGTATCAAAGAAAAAGGATGTGCTGAACTCATTTGAGGGGAAGATTGGATTCTTCGTTAGCTCAGGTTATGCTGCAGTTCCAGAACATTATGAAAAAATAAGAGTTGAATACACAAAGGATGCACTAAAAAAATTAGGTGTCGAAAAAGTAGATCTTTATGATGCTTTTGGAGGTTTAATGGATCTCTCTAAAACATCAAGGATAAGTTGGCTTGAGAAGAAAATTCTAGTGCTTGTTGGTAAACAATCTGGATTGGAAACTGACTCTAATCAGGAAATAACTGATCTTCGCGATTGGAATCAGATTGAAAATTTTGCTAAGGAATTTTTACAGTTGCTTTAATCAATAAGAATTAAATAGAAGCGTAATTGTTTTTTTAAGGTGTTCAGTCTTCCTAGGTTACATAGGTGGACGTTTAACTTGTTCAGTAAGAGTAGAAAATAAGTGAAAC
>JAGLTP010000413.1 GCA_023135215.1 Candidatus Heimdallarchaeota archaeon | reverse complement strand
GTTATCATTTCTCCATCCCACATACCATCATTAAGATATAGATATCCAAATCTTGCCATATCTCTTGGAGTCATATATATTCCATGTCCTCCATAGTAATCCCCTTGTTTATCCTGTTCCCAAGAGTAGTCACTAATTCCAATAGGCTCAAACAAATATTCCTGAGCAAATTCTAATGTTGAGTTTCCAACTGCTTTATGAATTATAGCTGATAATAAATGAGTTCCACCTGTATCATAGTTGAAACTATAACCTGGTTCGAAGATCATAGGTAGATTGAGTATGTATTCCATTTGATTCTCGGCACCTACCATTTGTGCCCAATTTATATCATCAGTCCAGTCAAAACCAGCTGTCATAGTAAGTAAATTAGCTAAAGTGATATTTTCCTTTCCTAGGGAATAATCATCTATTTCGATTTCAGGAAAGAAGTCTACAGCCTTCAAATTGACATCCTCTATGTATCCTTCATAAAGTGCAATTCCGAAGAGAGCAGATGTAAAACTCTTCGTTACTGACCATGCTACATGTTTGAATTCTGGAAAACTCGCTCGAAAATGTTCCTCAAAAATTATGTATCCATTTCTTATTATTGTAAAAGAGTCAATTGCTAGATTATTTCCATCTACATAATCGATCATTTCATCAAATTTTGAACTATCCATTTTCTGTTCTTTAGGTGTAGAAGTTTGCCACTCTTCAGTAGGCCAATAATCTCTTTCTAAGGCTCTAGTATATGATATTGTCAATGGAAACAGACTGCTTAAAATCAATAAAATAAATATACTTGTGATAATCAAATTCATCTTTTTCTGATGCTGCAAAACTAATTCCCCTTCATTTCTATCAATATTCTGCAATCCACACTTAAAAAACCTAATATTTACAAATTGAATAGAAGTATTCATTTTCTACCAACTCTACGCAACATTTTTAAATTTGAAAAAGAAAAATCTATAGTTTACTAAAATGGAGAGATAATAATGAAAAAATTGAAAAAAAATTCGTTGACTTTTGCAATTATAATATTCTTATCTGCTTCAACGACTCTATCTACTCTTGCTCAGAAAATTGATTATGCTGGAACATTAACTACAACGATTACTTCTGATATCATGGTTTTGAATCCCTTTACTTGGGGAATGGCTAATGAAAGAGATGTCATAGATCACATTTATGAACCGTTAGTGCGAAGAGATGTAAATCACCAACCAACTCCCGCACTATGTTCTGATTGGGAAATTTCATCTGATTATACGAATTATAATTTTACATTAAGAACTAAT
>JAGLTP010000412.1 GCA_023135215.1 Candidatus Heimdallarchaeota archaeon | reverse complement strand
AAAAGAAAGAAACTAAAGACATAGCCTGGGATGTTGTGCTCGAAAATGGTACAATTAGATATTATGAATATCGTAATACTAAAATTGTTAGGATTGTCGTAGACAGCACACCAGGTTCTAATGTAGATATCGGAAGAATCTTTGTTATAATTGCTGAGGTTTTAGCAGGAGTTGTAGGAGTAGCTGGAGCTGTTTACGTCCTTTACAAACTTCGTACTCGTCTTCTAACAAAAAGTTGTGCAGGTTGTAGTCAGCAAGCAAATAGTAAATGTTCAAAATGTGGTCATTTCTACTGCTCGGAATGCTCTGTTAAAGGTTGTTCCAATTGTGGAAGTAGACAGTTCATTAGACTTTAACTTATTTTCTTTAAAATTTTTAAGAACGAAGAATTTTTAATTCTTCAAACTTCTTTTATCAAGCATTTTATGTGAATAGATAAAATTTGTGCCAAGATAACCAAGCGGTAAGGTGGTGGTCTCGAAAACCATTGGCGTTTGCCTCCGGGGTTCAAATCCCCGTCTTGGCTCCAAATTATAAAAATTTATACAGAAAACATCCATACCCTCTTCTTTCTTAACTTTTGTTTCATTAACTTTTTATTCAATACTGTTCTATCAGCCAATAAGGTGTTTATGTAATGGTTTCCCCAACTTTTCGTGTTAGAAGTATTTATGATGTTCCAATTATAAAATTGATTACAGAGAATCTAAAGTATAATCTTGTTCAACCTAGCCCTGAACAAGCAGATTTGTTTAAAATAAAAGAAAGAATAGATCCATATGATTTAGAGATTCAAGACATTCTAGACGGATATGGTATTTCTATAGAGGGAGATGAAGAATATGTTTCTGCTATTGCAGCTCTTCTCCATAATAATATACCTGATTCTATCATCCTTCAGCATCCTGTTCAACTACATGCAGTGTATAATGGAAATGTAGTTCATGTGAATCATGAAAAGAATCTTTCTGTTGTTGATATAGGAGAAAATATTAATACAATTCTTTTTGGCTCAGATTTACATAGGGGGCAAAAAGTTGTGGTTCAAATAAAACAACTAAATATATTTGAAGACCAATTACCTGTTTGTTCAACAGTAGTTCATTTTCCTGGGCATTCAGTTATTCTTGAAAGAGACGCGAATTTTGTTCGTGTTTCCCGAAAGTTACCTAAGCAAGAACGAGATAAACTATTTACACTTGGAAAGGAACTAAGACCTCAAGATCATGGTTTAATCATGAGAACAAGTGCAACTAAGGCATCCCAAGAGAGCATTCAAGCTGATATCGATCAACTTGTTCAACGTGCGGAAGAGCTTGATCTTTTAATTTCCGGATCATCATATGGTCCTGGTATTCTTCAACCAGGTCAAACTGTTGCTCATGCATTATTTGTTAAGGAAGCTAAAGATAAATTAACTGCAATGCATAATGAAGTAACCCCCACAATACCAATGTATCATTGGTTTATGTCATATTCACAGGATTTAAAGCTCTCAACAACTTTTGCTGAAAGAATATCTACAGAAATTGATAGAAAAAAATTATCTCCAATTCTGAAGGAGATAGTTCTTGAAAGAGATTTTGCAGAAAATTCTCTCTTGTATCTAGAGGAGTATAGACTGACTTCTCCACCTCAAGAAAGAATTTTAGGCCAATTAAGCTGGTCTGATGAGGTTTTAGTTATAAAAAGAAGTTTTAGATCCTCAAGAGGTGTGCATTATGGACTTGAAGAAGATATCCAACAAGGTGATTCATCTATAATAATAACCAAAGAAGGAAGTTGGTCTGTTCACATGAAAATCAATCGTGAAGATTCTCTATTGGGAGAAACTATCAAAATAATTACTCCTCTTGAACTATCAAACGGAGGAAAACTGCGTTACATAGATTTAGGTTTAATGATAATTAAGAAAAACGATGAAATCGAAACCAAAGATGCGGGAGTAATAAATGATTTAGTTGAAAAAGGCATAATCTCATCAAATTTCAAAGATAAAATTTACAAAATATATGAAATCTGCAAGAAAAAGATTGAAGATGGAGAAGAAGAAATCATTATTCTTTCAGAATAAAGAGATCGTGGAGATGCTATTGAAAGAACACTTAATGGCTGTCAAATGGGATCCTTCTACTCCTCCATATGCTTTTCTTTTTTTACGTAACTTAGAAGAAGAACCTGAAGAAGTATACAAAAAACCTCTTCAAGCACAAGATTCCTTTAATGTAAAAGTGTTCAAAGAAAAAATCTGTATAGGGCATTCAATTAACAAGGAGAAATATCATCTCTGTTCTAATTCAACTGGAGTACAATACGCAAGATGTTATAATTGTGAGCAAAATGATTTTGAAAAGTGCTTCTTATTCTGTGATGCTTCGAAACCATATAGTAATTGCGCTCAAAATCCAGAAGCTTATGAATATTGTGTTTCACATCCTTGTTCAGTTTATTTAGCGTTAATTGCTAATAATGTGAAAGTTGGCGTTTCTTTCAATCCATTAAAGCGTTGGATAAATCAAGGTGCTGATATTGCTATTGAGATATTTAGGGCAAAGAATGGTTTAGAGGCAAGAAAAATTGAGAAGGAAATCTCACAAAAGCTAAATGTTCCTCAAACAATCAGAAAATCACAGAAAGCACGAAAACTTAATTTTAATCTTTCTAAATCACTCCCTGAATTTAGAGAACTTAAAGAAAATGTTGTAAATTACTTAGAAAATACAGATTATGAGCCAAAAGAATCTGAATTATTGTACAAAGAAACAGAACTTTCTTCATACTATGGTAATATCTCCTCCCTTGATGTAAACCCAATATTAAACGAAGTCGAAAAAACAATGCAGATATCAGGAGAACTTGTAGGGATAAAAGGAAAATTAGCTGTAACTAGAATTAACAATAGTTACTATGTCACAAATCTCTCTAAACTGATTGGGCATATGATCTCATTTTCAGAAGTTCCTCTTAAATTAAAAGGGCAAAAATCCTTATCGGATTTTCTTTCAAATTGATGATAAGTGATTTGTAATTAGTAGAATAATTTAAATTGTTAATTAAAACTAGATTACTGATAACATGAGTAGCTTTAAGGAACGAAATATTGAATGCATACTTGCTATTCTAAAGAAACAAAATCCTGCAACAACAAAAGAAATAATGGCTATGCGAGATTTATTCCCTGATTTATGTGCAGGGTGTACATCTGGTGGTGATGTTATTTTAGCAGGAAAAGAACTTGTTGAACAAGGCGTTGTAGAACGAGAGTGGTCATCGACTGGCTTTGTTTGGAAACTAATATCCAGTCCCGATGAAGATACATAGAATGGTGATTTAATGGTTATATGGTCTCGGATAAGAAAAGATTTTCCTGTTCTAAATGAACTTTATGATGGAAAAAGTTTGATTTATTTTGATTCAGCTTGCATGGCACTTAAGCCTGTTCAAGTTTGGGAAGCAATGGAATATTATTACAAATATTTAGGGGCGTGTGGTGGTGCTGGAAGATCAACACATAGTCTTGGAGTAGAAACAAGTTTACTCACAGAAGAAGCAAGAGACAAGCTTACTAATTTCATAAATGCGGAAAGCTCAAATGAAATAATTTGGACAAGAAACGCGACAGAAGGTTTGAATCTTGTAGCCGCAACAATACCATTGGAAAAAAACGAAAATGTTGTTACAACAACTCTAGAGCATCATAGTGGAATGCTTCCTTTTTTCAAAAGGTGTAAAGAAACTGGAAGCGAGCTTAGGTTAGTTGAAGCTAAAGAAGATGGAACACTTGAACCTGCTGATTTTGAAGAAAAAATAGATGATAAAACAAAGATTGTTTCATTTGTTCATGCTTCTAATCTTACTGGCACAGTAGCACCGTTAAAGGAAGTTGTTGAAATTGCTCATGAACATGGTGCTTTAGTTATCTCAGATGAGGCACAATATGCTCCCCATCAGAAGTTAGATGTAAGAGCTATTGATGTTGACTTTTGTGTATTAAGTATGCACAAAGCATGTGGTCCTACTGGAATTGGTGCGCTATATGGCAAATATGAACTCTTAGAATCGTTGGATATGTTTCTAGTTGGAGGAGATGTTATCGAAGATGTTGTTTATGAAGGAAATACAATAACACCAAAATATCTTCCACCACCTCATAAGTTTGAAGCAGGATTACAAAATTATGGGGGGATGTTGGGTGCAGGAGCGGCAGTAGATTACTTGCAGAATATAGGTATGGATAATGTTCATAATCGTGAATTAAATTTCTCAAAAAGGCTGCTTGAAGGTATTCTAGAGCTTGACAAATTTGAAGTTCTAGGGCCATTAGACTACAAGCAAAGAGCAGCACTTGTGTCTTTTCGTCCAAAATCTGATGCTGTTAATCACAATGATATTGTAGAATATTTTAACGAAATGGTTCCTAATCATAAGATATTGATGAGATCAGGGAATATGTGCGTTCACCCATTCCAATATCAAATAGGAATAAAACCAAACAAAGGAGAAGGGGTTGTAAGAGCTTCACTCTACATTTATAACACCATTAATGAAATTGAAATATTCCTTGGAGCATTAGAGGATTTTGCAAAAGCGATTGAATAAAGTAGGTCGTTCTCAAAATGGAGAAAAATGTATTGGTAACTGGAGGATGTGGTTTCATAGGATCACATCTAGTAGATTTACTAGTTGACCAAGGTTTTTTTGTTACAGTTGTCGATGATTTAACCGCTAATACATCAACAGAATATTTGGAAAAACATTTTGAAGAAAAAAAAGCAGATTTTTACAAATACGATATTAGAAATTTAGATTTTCTATTGTCTATACCTAAGGAGTTTGAAGCAATTTTCCATCTAGCAGCTCAACCAGATGTGAAAAAGAGTGTAGAGAATCCCGAATATGACTTCAGTGTAAATACCATAGGAACATTCAATATTCTAGAACTTATGAGGAAGAAAGACATACGAAAATTAGTCTTTGCAGGATCAGGGGGGACCGTATATGGAGATACGACTACTTCTCCAACTCCAGAAGTTCACCCATTAAGACCTATCAGTAATTATGGTGCTGCTAAGGCTGCAGCAGAGATGTATTGTTCAAGTTATTCTTCATTATACAATTTAGATATTATTTCCTTGCGTCTAGGAAATATCTATGGCCCTAGATCTAAACACGGGGTAATGTATGATTTCTACCATAAACTAAAAACAAATCCAGAAGAACTGGAAATTCTAGGAGATGGTAATCAAACCAAATCCTATCTCTATATTGAAGACACAATTGAAGCTTTCAATATACTCTCTCAATCAATCAAAAGTGGATATGATGTATTTAACGTCAGTTCTGATGAAACTATTAATGTAGTAGACATTGCAGATGAAATCACTAAATTAATGAAAATTAAAAATGTAAAATACTCCTTTACAGAAGGAAAAAGAGGTTGGAAAGGAGATGTTTCTTTTGTATCACCCGATGTGACTAAATTAAGAAAACTAGGGTGGGTTCCAAAAGTATCTCTTAGTAACGGAATAAAATTGTATCTTGAGTGGTTATCTCAAGCTTGATTACGCATTTCTGAAGAGATTATTTATTCCTGTTTGGAAATTCAATCTATAGAAACAAGCTAGTAAATTTTCCAAACAGCGAGAAAACTTGTGTTAAAAGAAGGCACTAGATTATTCAAAGATTCAAAAATGAAATAGTTTGTGCTTCCATAGGGGTGAAACAAGTATGGATATATTGTGTCATTACTTGTGTTTTTTATAGCAACAATATACTGAATATTAAGTGAAACAAGAATATTAATCGTGTATGCACGAGTTATATTCAATCCTCTAATGTAAGATAAAACTTGATCTTCATATGAAGAACCATAGTAACCTAAACTGAAAGTTTCAATAAATCCTTGGAAACTGAAGTAAGTACTATTAATAACTGAACTTGCAGGTATCCATCCATAATAAAGAGGGTGTTCAGTATGATAGCCTGGGATCGTAGGTAGAAATCCAGCACCTCCTATGCGTCTAGAGAGGGTGGTTGAAGATGTAAGGATGGTTCCATTAATTCCCTCAGATTTTATATAATCAATAACTAAAAGTTCATCATTAGTAATATGATTCTGTGAAAAATCTAATGAATATGGTGCTATCCATAAACTAGCATATTTTTCTTGACCCTCATAGGCTGTTTGAAGAAACAGTATGTTGCTTGTAATTATGATAAACATAAAAACTAGAACCCATTGCATTCTTTTGAAACCAAAAATATATCTTCTCATTATGAAAAATAACACATAAATCCCAATCGCACCTAAAACAACATAATATGTAATTTTGACATATGTAATTATTGAGATGTAGATGACATGAACTAATGCTGCAGTTACGCCTACAATCGAAGCACATAAAATGAATGAGAATTTATTCGTGCGACCCCTTTTCCTTAAAAATGATACAGTTTGTTTTATTCCTAAAACACTTATCCACACATAAACTGGTAAGAAAAGAACTATTGAGTATACAGGAATTTTCCAAGATAAAGCCATGAAGCTTATAATTACAAATAGAAATGGTCTTTTATCGAAATTCACCTCCCTTCTTGAGAAAAAGATAGAGAGCAATCCGATTGGAAGGAATATTAACATTACACCAAGACTTGAAAAATAAACCATTCCCAGTGAAATAATTTGAGCTGTTGTATTTCCACTATCAGATATAGGGGACCACAACGATACATCAAAATCTGGTGTTATTATAAAGCCCACAACTAGCATTCCGATTGCTAAGAGCAAAAAGAAAACCTCCGTTATTCTAGTTTCTATGATCTTTTGCGCAAATGGCTTAATTCTCTTTGACGTTACAATTATTTGAAAAACAAGAGGAACTAAATAAAGTAAATACACAACTGAAATTCTATAACTTAGCACCATTAAAGTAGAAATTACTAATATCTTAATTATTGAGAAAATTGTATTTTTTGTACTTTCATTGTCTTTAAGTTTCAGAAGATAATAGAGAAACCAAAATGATAAAGCCAATAATACACCTCTTGGGTGAAGAGTAAAGTAAGTATAGTTGTAGAAATCTTTACTTCCAAATAAAACCATTATAAGAAACAAATTTCTAAAAATCTCTTTCCTGAAAAGTAAGCTTGAAAGCTTATATGCACCAATTGCACATATCATTGTCAATAAGAGATCTATAATAACTATTGAGACTGATAATGAGATATTTATCGAAAGCAATCCAGCTAATAGTAATGGAAGTGCAATTGGATATTGAGAAAATGGGTAGAAACCAAAATATGAAAGAGGGTGAATAAGCCATGTTTGATCACTAACTAAAGCTCCATTATTAATTGCAAAAGCCATCCAAATAACTTCAAATCCGTCATAACCGTTTATGTATGGTAGTTTAGGGATACGTAATAAAATGCTCAAGAGCCCTATAAATAGTGGTAAAAGCCATCTGGAAAATCTTCTAATTTTGTCCTCTTTCTTTTCCACCATACGCGAAAAACCGATTTGAATCTTATAAATTTGCTTATCGTATTTCGTACTTTTAACTGTTTTTTTTTGAAAACAATATCTTCTTCTACCGAAATCATTAAAAAATAAAGAGACAGTCATGATACGGACACAACTTTTTATTGAGGTGTTAAAATGAGCGATGATACCCTCGAACAGGTAAACGAAGCTGTTCATCTATTAGAAAGAATAAGCGAAGATACGACTGTTCCTAGAAACATTAGAAGGGCAGCAGTAAACTCACTCGAGATAATTAGAGAGCCAGATTCAGAATTAAGTCTAGCAGTAAAAGCAAATAATGCAATCGAAATCTTAGATGAAATATCTCAAGATCCAAATTGTCCTGCTCACGCAAGAACAATGCTACTACAGATAATTACGCTTCTTGAGATTACAGACTATGATTATTGAATCATAAGAAACCAAAGTTCTATGAAGACTTCTCTCTTTTTCTTTTATTTCTATTAATTTCCTACATAACTAAGAGTCTTCTTTAATTATTGATCCTGGAGGAATAGTGGAACCCGATGCAATTTTTCGACCAGGAAGTATTAATGTGTTAACACCGATTTCACAATTATCTCCAATAATAGCACCGAGCTTCATTAAACCTGTATTAACTGTTTCTCCGTTGATATTCATCGTTACTTCTTTTCTAGGAGTTTCAGTGTTTACAGTAATTACTCCAGAAGATAGAATGCTATTCTGACCAATAACACTATCCCCTACATAGCATAGACGATAGACTTTTGATTCATCGAACAAAACCGAATTCTTAATTTCACTACCAAAACCAACAATCGAACCTTTACCAATAGAGCAATGATTTCTAATTAAAACGTTATTTCCAACGTAACTATTTGGTCCAATGTATAAAGGTCCATTTAAGACTGTTCCAGAACTGATTTCAGTGTTTTCACCAATTAGTACAGCATTCTTTAGCTCAACGTTGGGAGGTATGTAAACATCTTTAGCTATTCTAGATACGGTAAGTTTGGAAAGTAATAATTTATTAGCTTCAATAATGTTCCATGGTTTTCCTATGTCTATCCAAGCTTTCTCCCAAATAGCAGCTGCTACTTTATCTCCCTTTTCAATTCTATTATTTATCGCTTGACTCAAGGTTGCTTTGTTTTTTATTTCTTCAAAAATGTCAGTTCTAATTACAAAGCATCCTGCATCAACATAATTGCTTTGAGATTTTGTTTCGGTTTTTTTGATACCTGCTTTCTTAACCATACCCATTGAATCTATGTCTACAATTCCGAAATCTCCAGTATCTCCTTGGAGAGTAAGAGTCATGGTCATATCGGCTTGAGTATTCTCAAAAGCATTCAGTGCACGTTGCATCAATCCTTTCTCTGAAACAACATCTCCGAATAGTAGTAAGAATTCGCTTTCGTTTTTAACAAAATCCTCTGAAGCTAAAAGCGCTGCTTCTATCCCTTCACTTTCACCTTGATCTGCATATTGAATACAAACACCAAAATCACTCCCTTTTATGAAATAATCACGAATTTGTTCTCCCTTATAACCAGTAACAATTAAAATATCAGTTAAACCAATCTCTTTTAATTCTTTGATTAAATACTGAAGAATGGGTTTTCCCAGTAAAGTAATCATAGGTTTTGGTCTTGTTTGGGTTAAAGGAAACAGATCAGTGCCTTTTCCGCCAGCAAGAATAACAGCTTTCATTTTCTATTACACCTTTGTCTTTTCAATATTATATACTTATTTCATATTACCAAATTTAAAGAACTGTTACAACTTTTGAGAGGTTTTTTGGGTAATCAGGATCTAGGTTTTTTCTCACAGCTGTATAATATGCTAAGAGTTGAAGCGGAATAATGTATGGTATTGTTGAAAACATTTCTGAGTATCCTTTTGGTATTTCCATCTTCCATTTCACTAGTTCTTCTATCTCTCCATCCCCTTCCTCCATCACTGCAATACTTGCTGCTCCCCTAGCATTCATCTCCATAATGTTGCCCCTAATCACTTTGTGTGTACTGTCTTTAGGTGTGACAAACACTACAGGATAATCTTCTTCAACCAATGCAATGGGTCCATGTTTTGACTCTCCTGCAGGATAAGATTCGCTATGTATATATGCTATCTCTTTCATTTTAAGAGCCCCCTCGTTTGCTGTTTGGAGATTCAAAGAACGACCTAAGTAGAAACTACTTTCTTTTTTAGCAAACCATGACGCAATATGATTTGCGCGTGCTTCGTTGAGGACAATGGTTTGCTTAACAACTGTAGGTATTTCCTTGAAAAGTTTCCGCGCGCTAGCGTACTCATCCCTATCCAATTCTCCAGAAATTTTTCCTAATTCCAATCCAATGTCCCACATTGAGATTGTTTGTGCTGTGTAAGTTTTTGTTGCTGCAACACCTATTTCTGGTCCAGAGTATAAGTAAACAACTTCATCAGAATGACGTGTTACAGTGCTTCCAATTACATTAACTGCCGCTAATATTTTTGCACCAACTTCTTTTCCTTGTTTAATTGCCATAATGGTGTCCATTGTTTCTCCACTCTGACTAACGGGAAGAATAACTGTGTTTTCATCTACTAGTGGTCGTATTGTTTCGTATTCAGATGAAATAATAGAACTACAAAGTTTCTTTGCATATTTGCGGATAAGGTTTTCACCAGTTAAAGTTGAGTAATGTGCTGTTCCTGCAGCTAATAAGAATACTTTTTCTGCTTCGTAGATTTTTTCCGCTATTTTTCTAACAGACGGTTGTTTAATTCTTATGTAATCTGCTAATGAATTCGGTTGCTCATGAATCTCCTTGAGCATAAAATGTGGAAAACCTCCCTTTTGAGCCATTTCTGGTTTCCACGAAACTGTATATGGCTTTCTAATTACCCTGTTATTTGTCTTTAAATCTATAATTTCATAATCATCCTTTGTTATTGTTACAAATTCTTCATCATGTAATAATACAACTTGCTGGGTGTAAGCTAGAAATGCTGGTATATCTGATGCGCAAAACATGCGATCGTTGTTGATTCCAATGACTAAAGGACTGTCTTTCTTTGCACAGAAAATTTTGTCTGGTTCTAGCGTTGAGATAACACAGACTCCATAAGTTCCTTCTATTCTTTCAACAGCTCGTATGATTGCTTCTTTTAGAGATAAATTCTCAGCTTCAATATACTCTTCTATTAAATGTGGAATAATCTCAGTGTCTGTATCTGATTGGAAACTATGTCCTTTTTCAAGCAGTTCTTCTTTTAATTGCTGAAAATTTTCAATTATTCCATTATGAATAACAGATATCTGTTTTTTACAATCCACATGGGGGTGAGCATTTTCTTTGCTTGGTGGTCCGTGTGTCGCCCATCTTGTGTGTCCAATCGCGATTCTACCTTGAATTTTCGCAAGATCAATCTTTTCTAAAACCTCCGCAATCTTACCTTGATCTTTCTGAATCACTATTTCCCCATTTGTTATGGATGCGATTCCAACGCTATCGTAACCTCGATATTCTAGATTAGTTAAAGATTCTACAATCTCTTTACCAATGTTGGAGTCTGAGTTCTGAATTATACCTACGATACCACACATAGTCAACACTTTTTTGATAATACACAGATAAGGTAAACTATTTTCACTGAAATTTACTCTAATTCAGTTAAAAACCTTTCTGTTATGATAATAATCTCCATAAGTTTTCTTATCTTATTTGAGAATTTGCTTTTTTACGTCCTCTAGTGTGTTTAGATTCTTCTTTAAAACTTCTTTCAGTTTATCAATACTAGGTGTAATTGTTGGATCAACCTCATAGAGAATAGCAAGGTAAATGCTCACAAAATCAATTAGATAGGTAGAACTCAACTGTTTAGCTAAAATGGATTTTCCCTGTGAATAAATTTCCAGCACTTTCTCTGTTCTTTCAGTTGCCAATTTCTTTACTTCTTCTATTCTGATTTTTAGCGGTTTGGATTCCTCCTTTTCTCGAAAGAAAACAAAAGCCACATCATTGAGGGCTCTGTCTGGATTATCAAACACTACAATACCATTATGATTATGTTCTGGAATTTCTTCACTAAGAGCAATGATTTTACTATTCTCGTTGAATTCACATTTTGCTCTATATGCTACAGGAGAATATATAGTATTTCCCAAGAAAATTGGTAGTGTGTTAAACAATCCATAAGCAATCTTTTTTGGAACATTATCATCAGTGGAAATAACTGGTGCATATTCAAGAGCTAATTTCCTTAGAAGCTTTTCAGTTTCAATTATATCTTCTGCAATACTAGGAACGATGTTTAATTTCTCGAGTAGTGTAATTAATGTAATGTAGATTAGTGGTAAACTACTCCTGGGGGGTATTCCTTCTTTGATTTTCAGATGAGGAACTCTAGTTGCTTTGGAAAATTCTTCCAAAGCCCCTGATGAAGAAATAGCAATTATCATTGAACCTTTTTGTAGCGCATCTAGATATCTTGAAAGCGTTTCTTCTGTGTTTCCAGAGTAACTGATGCATATAACTAATGAGTTTTCATCAACAAATGATGGTAGGTAATAATCTCTGCTTACGATTAACGGGATTCTCAATTCCTTCTCAAATAATCTAGCTACATAATCACCTGCAATCGCAGATCCACCCATTCCACATATAATTACGTTTGTTGGTTCTTTGAATTTGAAGAGCCTATCTTTCCACTGAAAACTTTGTGGAATTTCAAATTTCAAACTTTTTTCTCTCGCTTCATGAACAAATTTAGCCCAATCTTCCATAATCCCTAGCTGATTGGATTTATCATACTTTGCAATTAGATTCTTCTCATCTAAATCTATCATTTTTTCACTCTCTCTTTGATACGCTTTTTTCAACTAGAATGATGGCTTTTCACCTTTCTCCCACAGGTATTCGAAATTGTTTGTAAAAAGCTCAATAATACCAAGATTGGAGGAAAAGTGTGGCCTATAAACATACTTCTCTTGTTTTACAGGAGAAACCCAAATTACAAAAACAACCTGTTCTTGGTCTACTAATGTCCCCCTAGCTAATACAGAACCACTAGTAATTGTCTTGACCTTTGCTCCGATGGATGAGAGATCTTTAGCGATTTGCTTAGATGTATCATCCTCAACACTCATCAAAACACGTATTGATATCCCTCTATCTGATGCTTTTTCCAGAACTGCTTCTACCTGATTAAACCAGTAGAACACATTAGTAAAAATACAAATTTCATTATTTGCTTTTTCAATTATCTCTGCAGTTTTAGATTGCATTTCATCTAAGGAAGAATACGCTTCAAGAAGCTCATCTGGTTTGATTATTAGCTGAGATTGATAGTCTGGGTCACTAAGTAAGGATACAATTTCCTCTGATATTCTTCCGATACTAGTTAATTCTTCCTGATACTCCTGATTTCTAAATCTGAGAAAATTCTTTAATCCTTCCTCAAGATCGATTGCAACAAATCTCTTAGGTCTTCCTGAAATTATACGAACTAGACCCTTTTTTTGTAAGCTTTCTATTGTGTCATAAATACGGGGTGTAGGTATGTCTGTTTGCTTATGAATTTCCTCTGCAGTGGATTCAGATAATGCAATTAGAGATTTGAGGGTTTTAATTTCATACAAAGTCAAACCAAGAGCCTTTAGCTTTAAATCAATTTGATCAGGATCAGACATTAGATTTACTCCAAGATGCAATCTATGAAGAAAGATATATAAATTGCTCGTAAGTAGAACGACAAAGGATAAGATTAATTACCTAAAAATTTAAAATCAGAAGCAACGGGTAAAAAATTACAATAAAAGCTGGGGCAGTGGTCTAGCTCGGTTATGACGACTCCCTTACGCGGAGTAGGTCAGTGGTTCAAATCCGCTCTGCCCCACCATTTCTTCATATTCTTGTTGTGTTTATATAGATATTTTTACAAGAAAACTGAGATAAATGTTAGTACAATATTATCTGAAAAAATTAATAATTAAAAAGAAAAAAGGGAGTCCAATATTGGAAGAAATTTTACTCATAGGTATTGCCATTCTCATCTTTGCAATAATATTTGGGTTGATATTCAGCTTAGTTGATTGGTCTTCAACAAAACTAGGTGAGCTCTTTAATTGGTAATTCTTAGGAAATTTGATGAGTTTTTAAAGATTAATCATACTAGATGGTATGAAGCTAGCAAATTATAACACACACTAGTTCTTAACCACAATCTTGTGCTAGCTTCCTCCCCTTATTATCTGCATTTGGCTTCTAATTCTTGACCTGTAGTTAAATAGAGTTTACCCATTATGTTTGTAGCTAAACAAGCGTGAACAGGTATAATCAACAGTATATCTCCTACGTTTACTTTGTCAAAATGTTCATCATTCAGTTTAACGGTACCATGTTCCTGACTAATAGAAGAAACGTATGAATCATTTATTTTAGATTCCCATTTCCCATCAATTTCCTTTGATATATAACCGTAAACCTTCCTTTGTTTATCATCTAAAATATAATCTTTGGAGAAGTGAACTGCTCCCCCATCAATAAGAACTTCGTTTCGATCTTCATATTTTGCTACAATTGGACATGCAAAACGGATAGCGATTTCATTTTCAGAACATGAACCAATTTGAACTTGTTTTAAATCATAAAAAACAAAATTACCTGGCCTTATCTCGTCTACACTTGAAAACTCATCAACAATGCTTGCGGTTGGAGTATCACCAACAGAAA
>JAGLTP010000411.1 GCA_023135215.1 Candidatus Heimdallarchaeota archaeon | reverse complement strand
CCTGAATATTGAGGAATACTTGAAGGTGCCCAATTGCCAGAGTAAACGAATGTTTCTATTCCATCGATTATCCAGAATTTTGCATGTGTGAAAACAAATTCAGTTCCATTAGTCCAGTAAACGTCAATTCCTTGTTTCTTTAGTCTATATGCAGCTTCTTCTGTATAAGCATCTTCATAAGAGTTTACTCTATCATCGGAAAGCTGAACTATTACTTCCACTCCTCTTCTATCAGCTCTAATTAATTCATTAACTAAAGGCTCACTAGATAGTGTATATACTTCAAGATGAATTGATGTTTGAGCATGTTTTAACGCTTTGTGAATTACATCATAAGCATAATCTGGTCCTACTATTGTAGTTACATTTATTGTTCCTGTAAACGTTTGTGTTGTAATAGCATCTGGTGTAGTTTCGGAATTATCATTAGTTAAAATTAATCCATCTGTTGTGTAAGATGTCTTTATTGTTGTGAATAATAACATCCCTAGAATTATAATATTAACAAAATCTTTCTTTTTCATATTTATACATAGAAATTTCACTTAATAAATATCTTACTACAAAACAAGAAAACAAGAAAAAAGATGATTAAGATATATTCTCTAGCAGATTATCTGCTTTAACAACTTCTTCGGGGGCAGAAGCATTACTTGCAGCCACTTTTATGTACCTGCAATATTGTTGATAATCACTTTCACTTATTTCCATTATGGCTGTTATATCCTCTATTGTTAGTTCTTTCACATTTGGAATTTTTACAATTTCTTTTGCAAATACAAGCGGTGTCATCTTTTGAACAATTTTCTTAATTGGTTCTCCCCAGAATTGTTTTAGATAATTAACATCCTCATCTTTAGCTCCCCAAACCTGTATTCGGTGTCTGTATTCCCTTACCTTTTCAACGATTTTTAATTTAGATTTAACGAAAATGAAGTGTCCTTTTCCTGTATCTTGTTGTTTTACAGTTGTCCCATATTTTTCTGCAATTTCTTGCAATTGATCAAATATAGCTTCTTTGTTTTCTGGTTCAAAAACGACTTTCATAGGATAAATAATGGAAGCGTATTAAATAATTTATTTGTTGTTCTAATAAGACACAATTACTTACTTATGGTAATCATAAAAACTCTGCATCTTCTTTTCTAAATCCTTTTCTTCTGGTTGTACAACTACAACATTCTGCTTTAACCAATTTGGTAAATGCTTCTTATAATAGAATCGTGCAAATCTGTAATCAAGGAGAACAATCACTCCGAAATCCTCCAAACTTCTTATGGGTCTCCCCGCTGCTTGTGAAGCTCTCGTAAGTGCTGGTATATTATACCCATATTCTCTACCTTTTGTTGGGAATTGGTCATCAAGATATTCAATTGTTGCATCCAATGATGGACTGGGTTTTGCATAAGGAATACCTATAATTATTACACTCTGCATCTCTTCCGCAGGATAATCGCTGCCTTCAGAAGATCTACCGCCTAGAACAGAAATAAGCACTCCTCCTGAATTTTTAGCTTCACCTTTAAAATTGTTAACTAAATCATCAGTATCAAAAGAAGACATCCCTCTTTGAGCAATATAAACCGGTCTTTCTATTTTGTTTTCTAATCCGTGTTTCAATAAACCATCCATAACTGTGTAACTCGCACAAAAAACACCTACATTCTTAGGTGTATTCTCAATAACAGTTGCAATGACATC
>JAGLTP010000410.1 GCA_023135215.1 Candidatus Heimdallarchaeota archaeon | reverse complement strand
GTGAATGGAATCTTCATGCCTGTATAGCTCATTACTAGAAGAGTAACAGCAACTCCAATGAATGGATCGAGTCTGAGTGCTGATGATACATTCCCCATCATGTTATTGAACCAATTTGGATTTCTATAAGCAATACCACTCCAATCAAATGATCTATAGTAGCCAATGGCTAGAACTATTCCAGGAATAGCTATTGGAATAGTAACCAAAGCATCTACTAGATTTTTTCCTCTGAAATCTTTTCTGGCTATAACATAAGCAGCTAAGGATCCAATAATGACTATCAGTACCGTGGCTATAACACTATAGACAAGCGTATTTACTACGAATGGAGGGATATTGTAAATAGATGAAACAAAGATTAATTTGTAATTTTCAAACGTGAACTCTATATCCGCTGCCGTTCTCGGACCTAGAGTCTTCATGATAGACATCAAGAAAACCCCCACATGTACTAATAATGAAAAGACAAACAGAATTATCAGAAATGGATAAATAAAGAGCAACTTCCATCTTGGTTTTGATATTCTATATTGTCCAGCTCTTCCTTTACTAATCATAGCATATCTTCGAAGAGAAACGTATTTTCTAATTACAAAGAAGCCAATTAACGCTAATATGAGGAGAATTGCACCTAAAACACAAACTGTTGGATCGATTACAGCCGTACCCGCTCTTGCATACTTTTGAAACACATAATAAGTAAGATAGTTCGTGGCGGCAATATCACCCATTGCTGCGAAGATAATTGGTGTTCCAACATCCTCCATTGCAAGAATTAATACTAAGATAGAACCTGCACCTATACCTGGCATAGCAAGTGGTAAAGTTATGGTACGGAATAACTTAAATTTCCCTGCACCAAGATTTTCAGCAGACTCTTCCATACTTGGATCAATGTTAATAAAGGAGGAAAATGCATTTAGATAGATTAAAGCATAGAAGTGAGAAGTTTGCACAAAGCATATAGCTATAAATCCTGTTAGTATGATTTTAGACCCAAACAGAGGACCAAGTATAAAGTTATTGACAAAACCCGAAGGTCCAAGAATCAAACGGAATCCCATTCCTGATATGAATGGGGGAATGATTAATGGAGCCAAAGCCAACATACTAACCAGTCGTTTTCCAGGAAATTCATATCTAGCTAAGATAAAAGCAAGAGCTGTTCCTAGCAAGATTGAAAATATTGTAGTGCTTATACCTAGTATTATAGTGTTTAATACCACCCCCCTATTTTTCCCACTGAAAGTGTAAACAGTTATTTTTTCAGTATCATTATAATCTGCGATTTTGCTGAGAACTGAAGGAGAGGAAAGATCAAAGATAAAAGTACCTCCTTTCTCTTGTGCAAGAAAAATTCTATTATTTGCTTCATCAATAAAAACATCTTGAGTTCTATAACTAGCAGATACATATCTTGTTGTTTCTATGATATCAGAAGTATTAGTGACATCTAATACTTTAACTCCGTATTCGATAATAATATCATTAATTATTGTAACTACAACATGATCCCCTATTATATCCACACCAATAGATTTTTCTCCACTCACCTCATTTTCTAGGTCACCGATATAAGTGACATTTTCAGGATCACTAA
>JAGLTP010000041.1 GCA_023135215.1 Candidatus Heimdallarchaeota archaeon | reverse complement strand
ATTATCAAAAACGAAGGTGAGAAAAATGTCGGAAATAAAACAACACGAAATTGAAAATCTATTCTGGGTAACATTAAAGGATGGTAATGTAAGATTAGCAACCATTAATTTAGAACCAGGAAACAAAGTATATACTGAAAGATTAGTTACATTTCATAATGTAGAATACAGAACATTCGATCCCTTCAAAAGCAAATTAGGAGCTGCAATTTTCCAGAAAATGCAAGCTTTTCCTTTTTCAAAAAACAGTAAAATACTATATCTTGGAGCTGCATCTGGTACAACCATATCTCATATATCAGATATAATTGGTAATGAAGGATTTATTTATTCAGTAGAATTTTCACCAAGATCAATGCGAGATTTGATCAATGTAGCTGAAAGAAGAAAAAACATAATCCCGATACTTGCAGATGCTAGATTCCCTGAAGAATATTCTATGATTGTTCCAATGGTGGACATAATCTATGAAGATGTAGCGCAACCTTCGCAAGCAGATATTCTCAATTCTAATGTTCAATCATATCTGAAGAAAGGAGGATATTTCTTCCTAGCGGTTAAAGCCAGAAGTATTGATGTTACAAAGGATCCAAAAATTATCTATAATGAGGTTCAGAATGAACTTCAAGGTTATGGATTAAATATTCTAGAAGTTATTGACCTTGAACCTTATGAAAAAGATCATGTAATGATAGTTGGTCAGAAGCAATAAAGCAGATACCAATACTATCTAATTTTCTTTTATATCTGAATATTTCTTTACCCAATTTTTTACTAAATCAA
This sequence comes from Candidatus Heimdallarchaeota archaeon, assembly GCA_023135215.1. Next base: position 4,174 of record JAGLTP010000041.1, on the reverse strand, counting down.
ATGCTTTTTTCATTTGATTCAATTCATCTATTGTGAATGTAGGTATGGTTTGAGCTGCAGGATGATCATGATCATCCTCAACAATCATGAAAGCTCTTCTTTTTGTAAGTGAAGCTATATCTTGTGTCATATTTATTTTGTTAATGACTTTTTGACTTTCATCTTCATCAACGCAAACTAAAACATTCAACCCACTATGAATTTCGTGACTTTTATGTTCTCCAAATGCATCAAAGGGTGAGAGTTTAGTCCAAAATTGAGAAATGAACCCCAATTCTTGTAGAATAGAAGAAATTTCTTTTTTAAAGGATGTAAGATTAAGTTTTGAATAAGAGGGTCGAGTTTCTTTTTCTATATCTATGTCGAAGATTTTGATCCCTTCTGTGATTGGAGATTCCAGAATTTCTTCAAGCAATGCAGCAGTTGAAGGTGGTGGATTTATTGAATGTTCATACTCATATATGGTTCTTCTTGAAACGCTAGTCTCACCTAAAGATCCAACCTTGTGTGCTAAATCAGCATAACTTAGGTTCTTACTCAACCTCGCTTGGCGCAGGAGCTTTCTATTTATTTGGACAAAGTATCCCCCTCGACTACAATATACAAATGGAGGAGCTCCATGGGATATTAGATTGATAAATGTCTCAGAACTTACTACGGGTATTCCATACCGTAGCAGAACCAAACCATCTTCCAACTGCTTAAATCTTCTTCCTCTATCACCAACTATCAGTGGGGAGGCATTCAGGAAACTCGCAATATTCTTTAGTTCAAAAGAGTTATCTCTGTTAAAATTATCAATGTAAGGTTCAACCTTCAGAATTATTAGTTGATCTCTTCCTTTGGCAATTATGTCAAAGCATGCTCTGCTTCCAGAAGATAAACGAATAATATTATAACCAGCATTCTTGAGTTCAATTTCTACTTCTTGCAACAATGTTACACGATTTTTTGATGACATGAGGAACACCAGTTTTTTCTTAATTCTGGAGCAATTTTATACAATTATAAATTTAACTTTTTCCGCAATTATTTCTAATTTCACTAGAGTTGTTTAGACATATAAGAACCGTCTAAAGAATAATCATACTTTCTGTAATATTCTCGAACCCCTACACCTGAAATAACAGAGATCTTTGAGTAGTTATTTTCTCGTCCAAATTCCTCCGCTTTAGATAAGAGAAGTTTTCCATAACCTCTATGTTGCCATTGAAGAGATTCTTTTCCTTCAGAACTAATGCGCAATGCTTCCCCATAAATATGCAATTCCCTAATAACAATCGTTGGTTCCTCTGCAAACTCTTTACGTACAATTTTATCACTAATCTCTCGAAGTCGTAGAAAACCTATCAAAATATCATTCTTCATGTCCTCATAAGACATGAAATGTTCTTTTCCTTTGCTTGCATCGTAAGTTCTTTGAATAAAATGTATATCTGAAGGTTCGACAGTTCCCTCTTCTTTGAGCAGAAAATGCCCAATTTCTCTACATCTAATACAACGACACTTCTTATTTTCTTCTCTTAGAATTTGTTGAGCATTCAAACGAAGATCACTCTTGTTAGGACCAGCAGATATCTGATGGGCAGGGATATCTCTTAGTACCCTTTTAATTCTAACATAAGGTGGTATATCTTCTTTTATTCTCGCAATAAGCTTCGCTGTTTCTTCGTTGCTTAATGGAGTATAATTTCCAGATTCGTAATCATCATGTAGCTTAGTTCCTGGAATCACCATAGTAGGATATATTTTGATTTCATCAGGACAGTACCTGTTATCGTTAAACAATATATGAAATGCTTGAATATCTCTTTCAAAAGAAGAACCAGGTAATCCAGGCATCATATGAGCAGTAATCTTGAGACCAGAATCTTTTGCAAATTGAAAAGCTGAAATTGTTTCTTTAGTTCCATGTCCCCTTTCCATTTTTTCATAGATATCATCGAATACAGTTTGAACACCTATCTCTAATCTAGTTACTCCATAATCTATAAGTGGATTGATCTTTTCGGGAATAACTTGATCTGGTCTGGTCTCTGCAGTTAAACCTACACACCTATGAGGAGCTGTTTCATTGATTTTATGACTCTCCAATAAAGATGAGGAATCTTTCTCGTTCATTGCATCAAACATTCTTTGAATGAACCATTCCTGGTATTCAATTGGTTGATGTGTATAAGTTCCTCCCATGATAATAGCATCAATCTTTTCAGTTGAATGCCCAATTGCTTCTAACTGGTTAATTCTATCTCTTACCTGAAGATAAGGATCATAATCGTTTCTTATTCCTCTCATTGTTGTTGGTTCATAACCTGTATAGCTCTGAGGTTTATCAACATCTGGCCCTCCCGGACACATAATACATTTACCATGAGGGCATTTCCAAGGTCTGGTCATAGCAGCAATTATTGCAACTCCGGATAAAGTTCTAACTCTTCTTTTCATCAAAATAGGTAATAGTAGTTCTCTTTCCTCTTCTGTACAAACAGCTAAAATATCACTATTTCTTGGGAATTTTTCTAGATGATATTTCTTTGAAATAGTTCGTTTTATTTGATTAAGGTCTTTTTTAGAAACATTCTCTCTCTCTAGTAATTCATGCTTGATTTCTAGAAAGGCATCATATTGAACATTCATGTAAAAAGCCTTGCACCAAATATAAGAAAAAAGGTTTATCTGGATTTACGTTTGGCACCCATGCTTTGAGGTTGTCCAGCATACTTTCCTAAGATTACTCTTTTAACATATTTGTTCCTTAAACCTTTACGGGGTATAGGACTATGTCTTTCCTTACCAGTAACCTTGGGTGTTTGTTTTCTAACTTTACCAGCTTTCTGAAGCGATCCGTGACCCATCAAATCACCTTATTTATCTGAGCTATTGGTTGATATAAAGTTTTTAAACTTATAGTTTTTCGTTCAGAGTTACTTATCCAATGTCCGACAAGATATTATTGAAAAATTCTATGTTCATCCAAGAATGTGGGAGAAATTTCTTGATTGGGAGTTAGATCTTAGCAAAGAAGAAGGTGTTATTGATGTAGGAACGCACTTAATTGTAGTTCAGCAGAAACACTAAAATTAACTTGAAACTAAATTTGTGCAAAAATTTAATAGTAGTCTACTTCAAAGGTTAACTATGGCAGAAAGCGAGTATCAAAGACTCAAAGAATTTCTTTTACCTTTCATAACTGAAAGATTTCGTAGTTCGGCAGTTAACGATGAATTAAGAAAAAGCATTGAAAATATTGCTAAAGCGTTTCTTTGGTGTATTGTAAGTATTCAAGATAAAATGCACCTCACTGAGATAACTACAATTTCTGTAGCAGAAGCATTCTATGAGAGAGGATTATATAATCTATTAAATGAATTGGATATTGGTACAAAGAAAATAACTATGGAAGGATTCTTATTAGTACTTCCAGGGGAAATTCATAATTGGTTATTGTTTTTACAAAACAATGGACAATTAAGGGGAGTTTATGATCGCTTTACTGGAACATATAAAATGAATTAATTACAAGAATCACAGTTTTAATCAAGAATAAACAACAATTGAAAAAAAAGGTATAAGTGGAAGATTCCTACAGATTTTAGAGGAATCTTCTTATTATTTCTATTACATAGATGCCAAGAATTTTTCCACTATTTCATCAACATTTATTTTGTTGATTTTACAGTATTTTTTTGTGATTATAGCAGGATGATTTCCTTGGTGGACTTTTCCTCCGAAAAGTATTTTTCCAAAGTAAATTGGATTTATGAGGATTTTTTCAATCTTAGCAATATCGGATTTGGTCTTATCAGCTATGTCGTCTAGACTCTTTTCCTGTAAATAGAATAAAGAGAACATTAGTTTGACTTTCATAGCTTCGTCATCTTTTATCATTAATTTGCCCTTGATCAAGTTATATCCATAAGGAATAGCATCACCAGACACATCTAATGTTATAGTTAACAAACCACCGTCCTTTGCAACATCTTCGTATAATTCAGGTGGATCTTCAACTTTGATTATTGGTGCGGGTTCAGGTTCAGGTTCAGGTTCAGGTTCAGGTTCAGGTTCAGGTTCTTCTTCCTCTTCTGGCTCTGGTTCTTCCTCAGGCTCAGGTTCTTCTTCGGGCTCCAGTTCCTCTTCAGGTTCTAATTCTAATTCTTCTTCTAATTCAGATTCT
>JAGLTP010000409.1 GCA_023135215.1 Candidatus Heimdallarchaeota archaeon | reverse complement strand
AAGCACAATTTCCTTTTGAATACGCAATTTCTACAACAATTTTAGGCGACGTATATAGTGTCCTATCTTCTGAAGTAAACAAAGAAGAGAACTGTAATTTCGCAATTTCAGCTTATGATAAAACAATTAAAATACTCATAAAGAAACACGAAGCTTTCTATGATAATGTTGTTGAGAGAAAGAAAACTATCGTCGAGTTTAGCAAACAAGAGAGTTAAACTTTCTTTTTTTATTCTATTAATATTGATAGATTGGATGAATATGAAAATAAAGAAGTCTTTTACTACCTTTTCAATCTAGTGGAATCTGAAAACATAATAACGAGCTTCACTGAATAAAATATCTTTTTAACTTTTTAAACCTATTTTGCATTACATCAGATTTTATAAATTTCTGTGGAAAGAAGCAATTCTATATTTCACTCAAAAAACTTATATTTGATTTTGCAAAACACATACTGGGTTACAGAATACTGGGGTTAAGAAAATAACAATAAACTATACACTTCCGTGCTGAAACATAGATTTATGGGGAATATCTTGGTGGTAGAAGGATTATCAGTTACAAAATGGAAAGGAAAGGCAAGAGAAATCTTTCAGAGTGTCTTCATGGTTAGAAAGATAATTGTCGTACATCATGAAACTAGTTTACCCGTTTTTGAGCAAGATTTCTATGAAAACTCAAGTATTGATACTTCAATTGTGACAGGTGTTTTACAAGCTGTTTCCTCAATTGGTAAAGAAATTACAGGTTCTCCTACAAGTATCAAGAAGATAGAATTCCATGGGTTTGTGGTGACAAATGCATTTAGTGGTGATTATTCAGTTTATCTGTTCTCTGAAAGAGATATACATGAAGCATTAGCAGATGGAGTACAGCATATTGCCAAGTGGTTCGACGTGATTTTTGGCTATGATAGTGCACAATGGGATGGTTCAATGGATCTATTCAATGAATACAAAAATACTATAAGAGAAAAAATTTGCAAGGAATTATTTCTATGGTTTCTTTATCCACTATCAGTTTCTAATTTAGATTCTGAACAAATAAAATCTCTAAAACCAGTTGAAAAGGAAATTATATCGTATATCAAACCAAGAGAAAAAGCAACTACTATGATATTGATGGATCAACTAAGTATTTACACAAATGGAGAGCTTCTTGAAACTTTAGTAGAATTAGTTAATTCCAATATATTATTAACAGGTTTTTGTGATTAATTTAGAATACAACAAATTAATAAACATGTTTTAACTAAAGATGCTTGTATTTCATGAGGTTGTTATTATGGAAAAAATGTTATTTGTAATTTGGACAGCTAATAAAGGAATATTCACTCACGTGATGATGAATGTTCTAGATTTCAAAGAAAAGGGATATGAAGTTGGAGTAGTCTTTGAGAGTGAAGG
>JAGLTP010000408.1 GCA_023135215.1 Candidatus Heimdallarchaeota archaeon | reverse complement strand
GAAATGTTTTTTCTTAAATCCTCAGACACAAAGAAATAGTCTATTCTCCATCCCACATTTCTTTCTCTAGCAGTAATACCTTTCACGATATTTCTCACCGACCACCAGGTATAATGTTCTGGTTCTTTATTGATACAACGAAAAGTGTCTACGTAACTTAAAGATATTAATTTATCAATCCACTTTCTTTCTACAGGTAAGAAACCAGATACACCTTCGTTAGTTTTTGGATGTGTGAGATCAATAGCTGTATGTGCAGTATTAACATCACCACAAACAATTATTGATTTCCCTTCTGCTCTAACTTTTTCGATATGCTCCAGAAAGTAATCGTAAAATTCCAGTTTATACTTTAACCTTTCTTCATTCAATTTTCCATTTGGGAAATAAACATTGAAGAGAACAAATTCAGGATATTCAGTTTCAATTACTCTTCCTTCTCTATCAAATTTATCTCCACTTATCTCATAGTTAACCCGGAGAGGTTTGGTTTTAGAATAAGTTGCTACACCACTATATCCTTTTCTTTCTGCAGAATTCCAATAACTCTTATATCCCTGAGGACTAAGAAGTTTAGCAGTTAGTTGATCAGGATGAGCTTTAGTTTCTTGAATGCAGAGAGCATCAGGTGAGAGCTTATTCAACCATGTGTTGAACTTCATACTTTGATATATTACTTTTTTTGACATAGCTCGAATACCATTCACATTCCAAGAAATTAATGAGAATTCTGCCATGAAATAAGAAAAGATGAATTACCTTTATATTTTATGTTTGGATTTCTTTTCTATAGCATAAACAGATATTTTTGGAAAGACTCTTCCCTTTTTATTCATATAATTTTGATATAATTCACCGAATTCATCTAATAATGCTTCTTCCTCTTTTGGAATTCTGAAAACTAAAAACAAAATCAAAGATGCAAACCAAGAAGCACCAATAAACCAGTTTGAAGTCATTAAAAATACACCAATGTGTAAAATTAACAAAGAGGTATACATAGGATGTCGTACTAAATTATAAGGACCTTTTGTAATCAGTTCTTGAAGTTCTTGGATTTCTATTTTAAGTGAGGAACTTCTTCCAAGAGTTAGTTGAACCCATATAAAGAGAAGTAGCGAAATTATACCAATAGCAACTCCTAGCCAAGATATCCATGGAATGTGTGGATAACTTGACCAAGTAAATTTGGATGTAAGGAGGAGAAGAAAATAAGTGATAACTTCGTAACAAAGGAAGAGAACTAGAAAGAGTAAATCCAAACCTTTTTCAATCCTTTTAATTTCTGTTTTATGAATTTTAGAATATCCTATGAAACTAATTCTTATTAATACAAATGCATAACAGATGATGCCCAATGCAATCTTACACCAGAAATCAAAATCCTGCATCTTATAAAACATGAAAACGATTTATTTAAAGTTAACTGGAATCTAGCTTAAAGATATTTAAGTGAGTTCTACCACAGAAAGAGGATTATTTAGCATCTCTAAATGTCTTCATTTCTTAAGGTTTAACCAATTGGTTTAAGCAACTAACTGTTCGATTATATTTATCATATACACAGTTGCGCATGTTTTACTCCCAGTTATATAATACGACTAATTAGTTTAACTATTTTATGAATTAATTAAAACAATCCTTAATAAAAGAGAGGTTTATGTTAGGATAGGTGCAAAAAAAATGTCCTCAAAAACAAAAACCAGAAAACAAACAAAAGGTCAAGAATTATTGAATTATCAAGTCGCCAAGGAAGTTAGTAGAATTGAACAATTAACTTTGGCAGCAAAGAACGGCTTCCTTAGCGCATAATTCTTTTTATTTTCTAATTTATTTTTACTATTATTTTTTATACTGCTTTAACTGGAATTTCTTGTTCCTTCTCTTGTTTTAGAAATGGATCATAGTTCCCTAAAAGAAAGATTGGATAAGCAATAACTAAGAAGATAACAGCTATGGGCCCCAGCCAGGTTAATCCTAAATCATCTTTCCATGTAGCTAAGAAACCTGCAATGATGTATCCTGCAGCTTGTCCTATATTTATTGGAATATTTTTAAATCCGGTGTAGAGTCCTGATCTATTTCGCGATGTTTCTCTCTCATCCTTATCTGCGAAATCAGAAATGATTGCATACCCAAACAGAAATGCAGCAGATGTTCCAATTACTGCCCCTATTCCAAAGATATAACCTTGAACGATTAGTGGAATAAATGGGATTCTACCTATTGCAGGTGTTAGAGGCATCCAAATAATTGACCATGCAAAACCAATAATCAAAGATTTCTTCTTCCCTATTTTATTCCCTATGACCGTCCATAGAGTGAATCCAAGAGCTAAGGCAAGAAACATTACTACAGCGAAGATTAATGTTTTTTGGATAGTGTCTAAACCAAGTATTATGTTTATGAAATCTAAAATCATGGCCGTAATTATTATCACACCAATCCACATTATACTGAAACTTATCATGTAAATTACATAATTCCGGTTTCGTAGAGCAACCGAAACCTCTTCTTTGAGGTTTCTTTTAACAAAAGGCACCTTTTTCTCCTTGATTTTAAGAAGAGCTGGAAGGAAAAGCAATACTTCTACAACTCCAAATAGTATTGCAAAAACAATCATCAAAATTCCAGTTCTTCTGTCCAAATTTCCAGTTTGGGTATAATATTGTGCAATTATAAGAGTATAACCTGCTCCAATCAAGCTAGCTGTGATATTAGCCATATTTTGTATTGCTGAAACGTTAATTCTCTCATCTGCACTAGTTATTTCAGGCATCCATGCTTGAAATGGAGTCAGTAAGAAACCATAGAATAGATGAAACATAGAATTCCATATCATCAACCAAACAAATCTCATTATGGAATGTTCAACAGAAATAAATAAATGCGGAGTAAAGAGCATCACAAAAGAAAAAGCAAGTAATGGTGCTCCAAACCAGATAAATAATTTCCTTCTGCCTAGTTTTCTTTTTGAAGGATCAATTGCATCAGAGATATACCCAAAAATGAATCCTGAGAAAGCAATCGTTATTTTTCCAACAGCACTTCCTATTCCACTTAATTCTGCAGGTATAGCAAAAATATCTTTGTAAGCCCAGAAAGTAAAAACTGTAACTATGTTTAGGAGAATAGATGTTCCTAATCTACATATTCCGTAGGAGATTTTCTGGGATGTTGTAAGCATGAGAACTGGACCAATTTTTGTAATGAATATAATTAGAATGTTAATGAAATTATATAAGATTTTGCAACATATTATTTCACAATTTAAGAGTTCTGAGAGGAGGATTTGTTTCTTACCGATGTGAGTAAAGCTATTCGTATCCGTTAGTTTTAAATTTAGTATGCTTAACTATTCTTAAGTAAGTAAAGAAAACTATTGGGATATTACAATAATGACAGAAGAAGAAATTGTAAAAAATATTAAATTGATGCAAAACGAAAATCCTGCTCTTCGTCAATTAGCATTAGAACAGCTTGCTCAATTTACTGGGAATCATCAAGCAGTTGACGCAATAATCAAATCACTTCAAGATAATGACAAAGATGTTCGTAGTTATGCTGCAGATATTTTAGGTGAAACATCAGAGAGACAAGCGTTAATTGCTTTAAGTCACTCTTTAGAAGATACAGCATGGGAGGTTAGAAAATCAACCATTTCTTCTTTTGGTAAGATTAAAAATCCAGATACAGTTCCATTTATAGTTACAGCGTTGAAAGATGAACACCCTCAAGTGAGATACTCAGCAGCTAAAGAATTAAAAAGATTCACAAGTCCAAGCGTCATAAGACCACTTTTTGAAGCACTTAAAGATGAAACTGAATCCGTACGAGAGGAAGCAAAAAGCACTCTATTGAATTTCTCCGTTAACGTACCAGCATCAATGGTTGCGGGTTTTCTTTTGGATACAAATAAGCTTGTTCGAGAAGTTGTAGTAGAGTTTCTAACATCTAGAGTTGAAGGCAACCCAATACCTCATCTAGAAAGAGCATGTCAGGATAAAGAGTGGGATATTAGATTTTTAGCATTAAAAGAATTGAGCAAAGTCATTCAAAAGCTAGAAGGAACAGATTCTGAACTTGTAGAGATAAATCTCTCAGCATTAAATGATGAAAATGCTAGAGTTAGATATCAAGCAATAAGTAATCTAGGACTTCTCAATGATCCTAATTCATTAGATCTTCTTGGAGAAATAGCCATAAATGATGAAGATTCAAATAACAGATTAATGGCGACGGAGACTATGACTTCAATAAGAAGAGCACTTAGACTTGAAGAGTAAAGTAACTCCCATAGATTTTTATAAGCAACAACAAAGCAAATTTATGAAACCACCAATTTGCATCATTTGTTACAGAGAGTTTTTTGAAGAATTAGAGGAGGATAAGGGTGGTTTAGTTTATTTTAAAAAACGTAAAAGCGATGAAAAATGGGAGGATGAGATGAGAAAAGAGGGATTTGTAGGGCATCCACCTTATGCTGAATGGTTCTGTAGCAATCATTATGAATCTGCCAAAGAATTAAAGAATTTAACAATAAGTGAAGCATTAGAGATACTTAGAGAAAAAAACAACGAATGATTTTTTTGTGATACTTTAGTTTTGAACGCAAAGAATTAAAGGTTTGGTTATTTTTGTAACACAGGATCATGTGTAGAATTAAGCTAATCACATTTACAGGGATAAAGCAGATTATTGGGGAGAAGCAGATTGATTTTTCGGCGAAATCAATTGATGATTTAATTAACAAGTTAATAGAGAAATTTGGAACAGTTTTTTCCGATGAGCTTTTTGACGAAGAAGGTAAAATCAAAAAAATCTACAGGATTGTTGTCAATGGAAGGAATATCAATATTCTTGATGGATTTCAGACTAAACTAAAAGATGATGATATGGTAGCTATTATGCCTGCTATAGCAGGTGGTTAGGTCTAAACACAATGTTCTAGAATTTTACTCAGGAATAACTTCAGGTTTTATAACTTTGGAATCTCCAGATTTTTTGTAGAGAGCAAATTCTCTTGCTGTCATATAATGTAAAGCTTGTTCAGGGCAGTATTGAACACATTGTGGATTTCCGTCGCACAAATCACATGTAAAAGCGATATTAAGAGATAGATTAAATGACATAACGTTATAGGGACAAGCATCTACACAGTCTTTACGTCCAGTACATTTATCTTCATCAATTGAAATTGCTCCTGTTTTTTCAGATCTTGAAATAGCATTCTCAGGGCAAGCTTCTATACATTTACCACAAATGACACAGGTTTTTGGAATTGTGATTCCTTCTTCTTCCACTTTGTGTATGTATATTCTCGAAAGGGAAGGAGAAAAGACACCTTCGTGCTCAAATGAGCATCTTAGTTCACATATTCTGCATCCATTGCATTTCTCTTCTTGAACAAAAATACGTTTTACTTGTTTTTGAGACATTTAATCAGCCTCCTTACAAATTAAATCATACTTCTCCGCTTGCTTCAGAAGACCTAATTCACTGAGCAATGATTTGTATGGTATTCCTGTTTCAAAATCCCATCTCCTTAGTCTGTAATATTCAGGGAGCATTTTATCCAATTCAACATATTGACCTTTGGCTGGTCCTTCAGGTAGTGGTTCTTTTGTAAATCTCTGTGGCAAAGTATCTTCTTTTTTTTCTATCCCCTCTCTCAAGTTAAAAAGACGCTCCAAATTATATATTCTCTCACCTATTTCGAGAATTTCGTCCGGTTTTAGATTCCATCCAGTTGCAGAATTAATGAACAACACCATATTTTCTGGTTTTACTGCATATGCTGAAAAGCAAGTATACTTGCACATTTCAGCTGAATCTACAATTGCTCCAAAATTCTCATGCCAAACAACCATTCTAGGTTTGCCTTCCCAAGAATAAGGATCCACTGCTTTCTCCGAACCAAACCACTCAAGTCCTTTCTGTGGTTCATAACCTAATAGTTCGAAGTTTGGAAGTGCGGCTAGATGATCTGCCCCTCTTGTTGCAGTTGCCCAACCTAGACCGAAAGCTTTTGCTGTTCTTACATCATATGCTGGTGGTTCCATCCCTTTAATTTCTAGTGCAAAGCTATCAGAACCTCCACCTATTTTCTCAGACATTCTTTTTGTTCCTTCAGCAAGTAATTTACCTAAACCTTTTCTGAATGCTACCATTTCTATCAGTTGAATCAAAACATCATCATTACCCCAATTTAATTCTAAACCACCCGTATCTTCAGATGTAATGATTCCTTTTTCATATGCTTCCATTGCAAAAGCAATTGTATCTCCTAGAGATATTGTATCAAGACCATATTTGTTTGCTAATTCATTTGCCTTAAGTATAGCAGCTAAATCTCCAACTCCACACTTTGAACCTAAGCACACAATAGTTTCAAATTCGGGGCTTCCACCTTTAGTTCCTGAATATTTTCCTGATTCCACTTTAGAATATTTACCACAATGAATTGGACATCCAAAACAGCTCTCTGATTTGACTTTGAATTTTTCATCAAAAGTTTCAGCAGAGATTTCTTCATGTTTCTCAAAGATTCCTGTTTGATTATTCCTTGTTGCTAATCCTCCACTTATGTATGCCAAGTCGACTAAAAATGGAGTCCCATAATATGACAAACTTGGATAAGCTGGATCATCATAAATTTTCTCAAGAGTTTCTTGTACGATTTCCATAAATTTGTCTGGTTCTGCTACTTCAACAGCTCCTGTTCCTCGAACAGCTATTGCTTTTAGCTTCTTAGACCCCATTACAGCACCAACACCTGTTCTTGCTGCTGCACGAGATAAATTATTCATGATAGAAGCATATCTTACTAAGTTTTCTCCTCCTTGACCTATGCTGAGAATTTGAAATTTATCGCTCAATTCTTCCTTGAGCATATGATCTGTTTCCCAGGTATCTTTTCCCCACAAGTGACTTGCACTTCTTAGTTCCACAGTCTCATTTTCAATGAATAGATAGAGAGGTTTCTTTGCTTTTCCATGAACAAATATAGCATCATATCCAGCATAAGCCAATTCTGGTGCAAAATGCCCTCCTGCATTAGAGTATCCTATACCTCCCGTCAAAGGAGATTTAGAGGCGATAGTATACCTTGCTGAAGATGGAGCTAACGTCCCTGTCAAGGGTCCTAAACAGATTGCTAAAATATTCTGCTCTTCTAAAGGCTCAATTCCTTGAGGAATATTCTCGAACAAATAGTGTACAGCCCATCCCCTACCTCCAAGAAATTTCTCAATTAAAGAGAAATTATTTTCTCTTCTCGATACTGTTTCATCACTAAGATTGACAACTAAGTATCTACCTCTATAGCCCTTAAGTTTTGAAATCTCTTGATTCAAGTTATTATTATTTCACATGGTCGATAGTTATAAGCATTGCTCAAGCTTCGAATTATTGTTTTGGAAGGAATTTTACTACTTCCACCAATTCAGAAAAAGTTGTAAAATCTGCTTTTTCAACTATGTCTTTTTTAGAGTTCCATCCAAATAGCATTTTTGCAGCTTTTGGGAACCTGGTAACATACCATTTGAATAGAGCATTCTTTTCTTCTATAGTTTGAATAATCTCAAAATTAACAGCATATTTCTTGAAACCTACTTTTATTTTTGCTTGTTCAGGATGAGCAACAAGGTTTTTGAACCAATGTGCAGGCTTTCCTCTTGCTGATACGACATGTATTATATCGTCTTTAGACCTATATTCAATAGGTGTGATTCTTTGTTTTCCTGTTTTTCTTCCTTTTGTAAAGAGTAATAAGAAAATCTTTCCTCCACCAAACAAAGGAAGAATTCCACTTCTATAAAGAGGAATTGTAAAATATTTATTCAATCTCTTCCATTGTTTCAGTGTCTTCTTTTTTTCTTCTTTTTCAGCAAACAAAAACCCATATACTGCAGAACCTGAACGGGGAAAGTCATCAATACTTGTTTTTCTTTCATTCACTATATATAACACCAATTTGGTTTTCTTTCAATGTATCTCCATTAAGAAGTATTTTTACTTTGTCCAGACTCAGGTGCG
>JAGLTP010000407.1 GCA_023135215.1 Candidatus Heimdallarchaeota archaeon | reverse complement strand
GTTAATCTCATGATTATTTCTTCTGTCCATCCTCTAAAATATCCAGCTAAAGCCCCTAGAGTTACTCCTATTGCTACAGAAAGTATAGTTGAGAAAATACCTACAGTGAGAGAAACCTCACTTCCAGCTAGAATCCTTGAAAACTCATCTCTTCCCAGAATATCTGTCCCTCCTGGATATTTGAGATTTGGGTTTGAGAGCGCTCCTCCTCCATTCCATGAATCATATAATGGAGTGATACCTGTAGGGCTATAGGGTACAAGTATAGGGTAAACAATCGCTATTATGGTTACAGCAATTACAATTGCACCTGATATAAGCGCTATCTTATTCTTCTTGTATCTTCTCCAGACAAGAGACCATTGTGAAGGACTTCGTTCTCTAAGAGTTCCATCTTTAGCTATGATAAACTCTTGTTTCTTTGCTGCTGCTCTGAAAAATTTCCATACGATTCTTAGAACAATCCAAACTGTTGCTATTATAAAAGCATAAACAATTGAGTAGGTTCTTACTTTCACTGAACCTAGGAAAAAGAAGATAAGAAAGAGACCAATAAGGATCGTTAAATATTCAACTATATAATTTAAGAAATAATGTTTCCAGAAAATCGATATTGCTCCAATCCATCTCATGGAGTTCGGAAGTCTTTTTTCTTTCATGTAATTATCTGTTCTTTTGGAAAAATTTTCCAGTTGTTTCTTAATTATTTCTGACAATTCATATCACTCCTTTAATTATAGTTCTAATCTTGGATCTATTGCAACATAAATTATGTCTGTAATTAAATTCCCTATTAATATCAATATCGTAAGCACAGCAACCGTTCCTAGAATCATCGGAAAATCAAGGAAACCTATCGCTATTATGTACTTTTGACCTAAACCAGGCCATGTGAATAAGGATTCAGTAATTGGTGCTCCTGCTAAAGCTGTTGCTAAGAATAATCCAACAAATGTTATTACAGGAATTAAGGTATTCCTGAAAGCATGTTTCCATGTAATTACTCTTTCTGATAATCCATTAGCTCTAGCCGCTAGAATATAGTCTTGCTGCAGTACTTCTAACATAGTTGATCGTACTAATCTTGTGTATAATGCCATGAAAGCAAATGTAAGGGTTATTGTTGGTAGAACCATATGTATCATAGAATCCAGTAATCTATCCGAAACATTGCCCCACCAAGCTCCCCATCCTATACCCGTTTTCCACCCTCCACCTCCGAGGAATGCCCATGTTTCTCCGCTAAATACTTTCGTTGGAGCTGGAATTCGATGAGCTTTAGCAGCAGGGAACCAACCTAAACCATATCCGCTAAAAATATATATCAATAATAAACCAAAGACGAAAATTGGCATTGATTGACCTAACAGTGCAAGAGCACTTGCTGAAGAATCAATCCATGTATTCTGGTTCTTGGCTGCAATTATGCCTAAAGGAATAGAAATCAAGAGAGCAATTGCGAATGCAGCTAACTGAAGTTTTAGTGTTTCCCAAATTAACCCACCAATGATATTACTAATTGATTGACCTGATGTGAAACTATTTCCCATGTCACCATGCAGTAAATTGTAAAACCACATAATAAATTGAACATAAATTGGTTTATCTAAACCTAATTTACGCGTAAGATTAATCCTATCTTGTTCCGTTACCCTTTGTTTCCCAAGTAAAAGCAAAGAAACAGGATCTCCCATTCCACTTACCATTACGAATGTCATGATGCTAATTGCAATGAAGAGCGGAATTAAGGTCAAAAGACGACGCAGGATATACGTTGTTACTCTTAATGAAGCAAAGTCTTTTATCCATTTAAAGGGACCAAAACTTCCCATCTTTCTGCCCATTTGAGAACCAGTTGGTTGCTGCCAATTGACAGGTAAAAATATACCTGTAACCATCAACATAATACCTATAATAAAAATATAGAAACCTGGCTGAATCAAACCTATTAATTCAATATTGAAATAAGATGGCGTTGAATCAAGCGGATTGAAAGTTATCGGATTGAGAATGTCTGTTGTTGAGAACTGACCTGCAACCACCGCACTATACCTCTCCGATGCAATATGCAGAGTTTGATTCATAGCAATGATTGCTGCCACTAGTCCCACAAACAATAGAAGTGCTGCAGAAATATCC
>JAGLTP010000406.1 GCA_023135215.1 Candidatus Heimdallarchaeota archaeon | reverse complement strand
AGCCATAGTTCTCTCTCCTTGAAGAACATGAATTTCTACTGATGTTTGCATATCTGCTGCAGTCGTGAATACATTCTTCTTGGTTACAGGAATAGTAGTATTTCGTTCAATTAGAGGTGTCATAACCTCTCCAAGAGTTTCTACACCAAGTGTTAGAGGAGTAACATCTAATAACAGGATATCTTTTACTTCTCCTGCAAGAACTGCTGCTTGAACTGCTGCACCAAGAGCAACAACTTCTTCAGGTGCAACACCTTTATGAGGTTCTAGACCAAATAAGTCCTTTGCCATCTCTCTAATCATTGGCATTCTTGTTGCACCACCTACAAGAATTACTTTATCTAAATCTCCAGGTTTGATTTTTGCATCTTGAATTGCTTGTTTAGAAGGACCTCTACACTTTTCCACTAAATCCTTTGTCAGATCCTCGAATTTGGCTCTTGACAATTCCAAATCAAGATGTTTTGGACCAGATGCATCAGCGGTAATATATGGAAGACTAATATTTGTCTTTACTTTAGAAGTTAGTTCAATTTTTGCTTCTTCTGCCGCATCTTTTAATCGTTGTATCACTTTAGAATCTTTAGAAAGATCTATTCCTTCTTTCTTTTTGAATTCCTCAACAATCCAATCTATAATATGTTGATCCCAATCATCTCCTCCCAGGAGGTTATTACCACTTGTTGCAATTACCTTAAACAGTCCATCATCTAGTTCAAGAATGGAAACATCAAATGTCCCACCACCAAGATCAAAAACTAGTATTCTTTCAGCAGCTTCTTTGTCTAAACCATAAGCTAAAGCACTAGCAGTAGGTTCATTTACAATTCTAAGAACTTCCAAACCTGCTATTTCACCAGCGTCTTTAGTTGCTTGTCTTTGAGAATCACTGAAATATGCAGGAACAGTTACTACTGCTTTTTTTATTTTCTGCCCTAGATAGGATTCTGCATCTTCTTTCATTTTGGTTAGAATCATAGCTGAGATTTCTTCAGGTCTATATTCTGTATCATCTACCTTGAATCTAAACTCAGTTCCCATCTTTCTTTTAATACTTCTAATAGTTCTATCAGGTAGAGCTATTGCTTGTCTTTTGGCTTGTATCCCTACTATACGAGTACCGTCTTCATTGAATGTTACAACACTAGGAGTAAGTCTCCCACCTTCAAGATTTGGGATAATCTCAGGCTTTCCAGCTACCATATAAGCGATACCTGAATTAGTTGTTCCTAAATCAATACCAACTACAAGCTCTTTCTTTGTTTCTTTACTCAAATTTTTCACCTTAAGTACTAGTACTTTTTTTTTAAACTAACGTTTTAATTGGCTTTTTACTGATATATATATCTTGCCATTTTGAAAAAAATCAGAAAGAAAAAAAATCGAAAAAAAAGAGAGGATTATGCTCCACTTTTGGTTGGTTTTTCTTTCAATTTAGGACCACTTCTACGCTTTCTTTTCTTTTGGTAATATGGAGATTTTCTGATGAGAACAGAACGAGCAAGAGGACGAAATAGCTTGATAACAAAACGTCGAAAACCTATTTTCTTTCTATACACTCTGATAAAATCATCAAAAGTATGTTCTTGAAATTTCAGTAATTCTTGTGCTTCTTTTGTATCCATGTGATCACAGTGATAATAATCATCTACTGTTGTTACAGGTTTGAAAACCTCTTCAGGTAACATGCCAATACCAAATGCTTCGAGCATTTTGGAAACAAATTCTCCTTGAAGTAGTTTATTTCCTTCCCCACCACCTATGAAAAGAGTTCTACCTATTACTTGAGCATCCATTGCATTTACACAAGCTAAAGCAACATCTCTAGTATCAACAGTCTCAATTCGTTGATCAAGGGGTATATCATACATGATATCAGGAATTTTCCAAGACATTTCAAATGGAGTTACAGCTGCAAATCTTAGAATGACCCACTTCAATAAACTCTTTCTCAATCGCCCCTCCATTTCCACTTTATGTTTTGCATAATTATCATATTCTAAAGGATCAATTGGGTCATCAATTCTAGTTGGAGGTTGGAATTTCATTCTATTTCCATGAACAGCAATTGATGATGCATAAACAAATTTTGGAGGAACAACCATACTTTCTGCTGCTTGAAGTAAATATGTAGAACCCTTTACATTTACATCATAAGCTAGCTCTGGACGATCATAAGCTAATGGAGGTATTATTGCAGCTAAATGAATTATCCAATCAATTCCATAAACTATTTTTTCCACCGTTTTATTATCCCGAATATCGCCCCAAACAGTTTCAAAATCCCCTTTTTGTTTCATTCGTGACTCTATAGCAACATTCCTAGAATTTTTAACATCAAAACAACGAACAGTATGACCTCTTTCTAGAAGAAGTGTCAAAGTTCGTTGTCCAAC
>JAGLTP010000405.1 GCA_023135215.1 Candidatus Heimdallarchaeota archaeon | reverse complement strand
TTACTGTCAGTGGTTGTCAGTAGTTACATTATACTCTATATTTATGAGTGGTCACCACCTCAATGGATTGCACCTTTAGTGCTCAGCATCGGATTATTATTGAATCTTTCCTTAATCTACCCCTTCAGAAAATGGAGTAATTGTTATAAATTGAGTGTGTATTCTGATTTTCTCACTGAATTAAAAAAGGATCAATACTCCGTAAAAAGTTTCAGTGATTATGATCAAACTACACAACTAGATAAAGAAAAAATACATGTTTTTCTAAGACATGATGTTGATTTATCACTTAATAGACTCTTAAATATAATCAAATTAGAAATTGAAAGGGGTATAAGTTCTACATCCTTTTTTAGGTTACATTCTGAAAAATATGTTTTCGAGAAAGCAATTCCTATTATACATCATTTAGATTCTGAAGGATTTGAAATCGGTTTTCATTATGAAGTTCTAAGCCGGACAAAAGGAAATATCGAAGAAGCCTTAAGCTTATTTACAAAGGAATTAAATGAATTAAGAGAGATTGTACCTATAAAAGTGGTCTCTCATCATGGAGATAAATATTCCAATCAAAGGATTTGGCCTTTAGTAGACAAAACAAAGCTTGATGTTTGGTCAGCGTATGATATGAAAAGAGATATCTATATAACAGATACTGGTGGAAAGAATATGTTTAAGCAACGCAGAACTCACATCTTTGATAAACTAAAAAAGGCAAAACCCGGAGATGTAGTTCAAATACTAATTCATGCGGATTGGTGGTATTAAAGTTACTTGGGTGAAAACAAATGAGTCTGAAAAGAATTCTTTCGATAATGAAACGAATGATTACTGACAAGAAGTTCAGGAATACAGTGCTTACAAGACTCACACAAGAATATAAACAAGCAGCTAAACCCATTAATATAGCAACTGAACTTCCAAAAGAAGATAAAGATTTCTTAACACAACAAAGAATTGCATTTGTTGGTGGATGTGAATTAGAATTTATGAAAGAGTTCTTTGAGGCGAATGGAGTTTCATGTTATCTAACCTTTGATCATAATGAATCACCTGATCCCAATTTGGTCTTAAGTGATTTCAAAAGTGGAGTATATGCGTTCAACCCAACCATCGTTGTTTTAAGCGATGTTCAATTTATTAGAAGTGAAATTGGTTCTATTCAACATAATAAATCTGATTTCAAATCACAAGATGAACAGCTGGAATTCGTTAAACAACGTCTTCATAATGGTATAGAGCATGCTAAAACAAAGCTCAATGCTATCTATTTTATCATGACTTATCCACTTGTTATAAGACCTGCTTTCGGAAGATTTGATTACAAAAATTTAGAGCGTAGCTATAGTCTAAGAGAGTTTCTGAATAGATTGGAATCTTCTTTCTATGATTTAGCAAAGCAGGAAGAGGATTTATATGTTCTATCAGTTAATGAAACTTTTCTCAAAGCAGCAACTGGACTCCAAATCAGAGAAAATGATGCTGATGGTGTTTATGAACACTTTACTCGAGAAGGTGCTGTTACAATCTCAATGGAGCTTGTAGATCATCTCAAAGTTGTGAAAGTTCATGGTCGAAAAATAAAATGTGTAGTATTGGATCTAGATAATACACTGTGGGATGGGATATTACGTGATGATGGAGTTGAAGGAATCAATGTTTATCAAAATCGATTAACCGTACTTAAATTCCTGACACGAAGAGGAATTATTCTAGCAATTGCAAGCAAAAACGATAGTACAATAGAACCGTTAGTTAACAAAGTATTAGGACCAATTGCTGATTCTATTGTAATCAAGAAAATTAGTTGGAATGATAAGGCACAGAGTATTATGGAAATTGCTGAAGAGCTAAATATTGGTCTTGATTCTGTCGCATTCTTTGATGATAATCCCTACGAGAGAGATCAAATTGCACTATTTTTACCAGAGGTTTTAGTTCTACCTGAAACAGAGTTAATTCATACATTGAACAGAGTTGAATTTGAACCAGTAGGGAAACTAACTGACGAGAGTGCAAAACGAACACAATTGTATGTTGAGCAAAAAAAGAGAGAAGTAGATGAAAAGACATTTGCTTTGGATAAAGAGGGTTTTCTTCTTTCATGTAGTTTGGAAATTTGGATGCGAGAAGCTAAAGATGAAAATCTTGGAAGAGTAACTGAGCTAATACAAAGAACAAATCAGCTGAATGCAACTGCAGTACGCTATTCAAAAGATGAATTGGTAGAATTTCATAGGTCTCCAGAATATGGAGTTTATGTAGTCAATCTCTATGATAGATATGGAGAATATGGACTAATTGGAGTTACGGTTGTAAAGAAAGAAGCAGAAAAATGGACAATGGAGATCTTAACTTTCTCTTGCAGAGCAATGGGTAAAACTGTAGAAGAAACATTTCTTTCTTATCTTATGAAAGAAGCAACGAAAGAAGATGTTAAAATCCTTATTGGAAAATACCAAAAAACTGAGAGAAATGAAGCTATGGAGAGACTTTTTACTGAATCCAATTTTAATAAAGTTTCAACAGAGGGCGGATTAATAATCTGGGAATATAATGCAGAAGAGAAGGGAGTTCCAACTTATCCTAAGTGGTTTAAGGTTCTTAGCAAAGAAAAGAAATAAGAAATTTGAACTTAATCTTGAACCTTAGGTCGTTTTAACGAAAACTTCATAACTTTCCTAGATAAAGATTCTATTGAATGTTTCAAGACTCAGATGAATCTTTATTTGTCCAAAAAGAACGTCTAAGAGTGTTAACTATATTTTTTCTTCTCCTTCTGAATGCTATAGTTTACTTCATACCTTATCGAAACAATGTCTTGATCGGAGAGCTATTTGGTATAACACTATGGTTCTACTTCGGGGTTTTGAATGCTCTATTACTGATTCTAGTTTATACACTTGTAAAAGGTCAAGTTATCTTGGATTTCTCATCAAAGAAGTTTATTTTCAATGAATTTAAGAAAAAAAAGAGTTGGGATTTTTCTGAGCTTTTGGGAATTTACCTTTTAGCATATGAGGGGAAATATCTAATAAGAGTTAGACCTCAAAGATTACTGACTTTAGATATTCAGGTTAGTTTTGAACATGCATACAAAATATTGGAAAAATTCGAAGAACTAGGTTATAAATTCAAAACTGTAAGATCAAATGAACCAAAGAGAATAACCTATCCTTTTCCAGTTCTTTTCTCTAAATTTGAAAAGAGGTCAGGTGGCTTTAATCCTGAGATACCTGAATGGTATCGTGGAATAACCCAACGAACCAAACTAATTTCGATTACAATATCTCCTCTCCTTTATGTTGTCGGCGGAACTCTAATAGCACGTATGCCATACCTTGTCGAGGGTCTATCTTCCACAAAAGGGATCGTATATTTCATCTATGTTTTCACTGTCTTTCTTCTTTTCGATGGAGGTTTGTATTTCTTATTTGGTGTGTCTTTTCTTGTAGTACTTGCAAAACAAATACGCAAGGTCTCTTCTGTGTCCCATTCAAGAGATAAACTATAGATTTATTGTATCAGAGAGTAAAGTTAATTTTATATGAATTTCCACTTGTGCTAATGGAGTATCATGGATTACTTATTTCAAGTGCAAGAACTTTGGAAAGAAGTGCTTCAAGTGAAGTTTACTATTTATTATCGGAAATTTTAGATTGCTCTGATGTAGATGTAAAACCTGTTAGAGAAATACCTGGATTATCAATTGCGACTTTTTCTGATGATCCTATTCTTATCCTTGAAAAAATTAAAACAGAGATTGAACAAGATCAATCGTTTTTCCAATATACTCTGAAAATAATTCCAATCCAATACAAAGTAAGTACGTCACTTGACAATCTTAGCCAAATAGCTATTATCTTCAACGATTTAATTGATAATGATAAAACTTGGAGGATAAATCTTCGACGTCGTCATTCACAGCTTTCTAGGGAAGAAATTATAGGTGCGGTGGCTGAGAAAATTACTAAAGGCAAAGTAATGTTAGAAAACTCAGATTATTACATTTTTATTGAAACTCTTGGGAAATGGACCTATCTATCGATATCACGCCAACCTGAATTTTCTCTATCCAAACTAAAGACTGATGACAATAATGATACTTTTACTTTCTGATTTTGAAGATTAAAGGAAAAAAATAAAAAAATAAAGGAGAAAGTTATAACTTTCTTTTACTTATCTTAGAGGTCTCTGGCTTTTTTAAAGGTCTCTTGCGGAAACTGTCTTTCTTCCATTTGCTTTAGCTCTATTAGCTGCTAGCTTAACGATTTTAGCTACTTTTTCGTCTAAAGCTTTTAGAAGATCTCCACCAACCTTGTAATCACCGAGTTCTTTGACATATTCTCTAACTTTTGATTGCACGATCATCATTTTAAATGCACTTCTGTCGGTTTTTGACTTACCTAGAGGGTAAGCACGTTATAACCGTTGGAAACCTTATTAAAAACCTTTTCGGTCATGTCGAAAAATTCGCGTATTACAAACCGTCTAATTAGAGAATACAAGAAAATAGATTTTTTTAAGGCTTGAAACAGCAAAATATTCGTGCTAGAAACCAATTCGCTCTTAAATTGCATTCTATTAAGGATTCTGCCCGAGTTACAAAGTTTTAAAAAAAACAAAAATTAGATGAAATTTCACTGTAGTAAGAGAGAAATAATTGCATGTGATTAACGTTTTCACAGATTTTCGCTAAGAAGCTTACCTAGTCTTCTTACACCAACATCAATCAGTTCTTTGGATACAAACGAATATCCTATCCTCATTCCTCCTTTTATCACCTGTAATTGTTCAATGTTTCTTGTTTCTGGATCATATGAATGTCCACGTGGTGGATAAAATGCAGAACCTGGAACAACAAGAATTTCTTTTGGTAGCAAAATGTTTTGGTTGAATTTCTTTACATCAAAAGTATGAGCTTTCTCACCTATTGGCTGCCACCAGATAAAGAAACCTCCGGTTGGATTTGTAAACTCTCCTTGCGGGAAGGTTTCTATTAGAGCTTTATATGCAGTTTCTTTTTGTTCTTTATATTTTTGAAGAATTAAGGGTAATTCCTTATCTATGTATTTTGAATAATATATCTCTGCTATTCTTTGAGTAATAGTCGGAGTACACAAATCTAAATATCCCTTAGATTTTTCTGCTTCAAAATGAAGTGCTTCAGGCATAAGTGTATATCCAATTCGTAACGGTGCTGCTTCCTTTGAAGATGTCGATGCATAAATGACACGCGAATTATCTTTATCTAAGGTTTTTAGAGACGAAATTCTTTTTTCAAATTGCATTTCCTTATATGCACTGTCACTGATGATAATTACATCATGCTGTTCAGCTATATTGTATAATTGTTTTCTTCTTTTAAACGGGAGAGTCGTACCCTTAGGATTATCACTATCTTCGACCACGTAAAGAATTTTCACTTTTTTACTAAATTCCTTTTCCGCTTTGATAATAGTGTCTTCAACATATTCCGGAATTAAACCTTCAGAATCTGTAGGTGCAGTAACAACATGCCCTCCCTTTTTGACAACTGCAGTTACAAACCCTAAATACGCTGGTGAAGGAGTTACAACAATATCTCCAGGATTAATCAAAATATCCAAGGCAATGTAAATTGCTTGCTGAGAACCTGTAGTTATTAATATCTTCTCCCACTCTTCAGCACCACTGATATACTCTATTTTATCTCTTCTATGGATTCTCTCTGCTAGTACTTTTCTTAGTGAAGGAAATCCTGCGGTAGGACCATACTGAAATTCATTAATAACATTCTGCTCATCAGAATCATAATAATCAGCAAGTTCTCTCAAAATCTCAGGAAAAATTTTTGTGGGTAAATTTCCAGGTAATCCTCCTGCAAGATAATATTTAGTTTTGCTCTTTAGTAATCTTCGTATTTCACTTTCGGGGACTTCTTGCGTCCAGTCAGCTAAAACCTTCCTCATTGGATCCATTCCATTCACTTCATGCTTGAGTAAGTATTCTCAAACTGTGTTCAATAAAATCTGTATATCAAAAAAACCTTTCCCTATCACACTATATTAAAACAAATCCCGTTAGATTTTTGAATTACCTTCTTTAATAAGAGATATGGAGGAAATTAATGTTGCAATAGTTGGCGGTGGTCCATCTGGATTACAAGCTGCAATTTCCTTAGCTAGTAAAGGCTATTCTCCTATAGTATTTGAGGAACATCCTACTATTGGGCAACCGGTTCAATGTGGTGAGGGAATTAGCTTAAACACTCTAAAAGAATTCAATTTAGTTCAAAAGAGCAAACTCTTTTGTGTGAAAGAGTATGAGAACTGTAAACTTTATCTTCCTTCTAATGATGTCATACTAGGAGATATCCCTTCTTATACAATAAATAGAGATATTTTCGATCAGCATCTAGCAAAAGAAGCACAAAGAGCGGGTGCGGAGATAAAACTCTCTACGAAAATAGATGGTGTACATAGAAAAGGTGAGAGTGTAATTATTAAATCTTCGAGTGAAAAAAAACATGATTACAAATGTGAAATGTTGATTCTTGCAGAAGGACCACAAGCTCGTCTTGCAAGTAAATTAGGTTTTTCTCCACCCTCTCCGTTGATAAGTGCTTTCGAATATAAGATAGAAGGTGAATGGGGCGACACTCTTGAATTTTATTTTGATAAAGAAAAATACCCTTTTGGGTACTGCTGGGTTTTTCCAAAGAAAGGTGAAACTAACGTAGGTATTGTAACAACGGCAAAAGAACGAAAAAAAAGGTTGGATAAATTTCTTGAAGAGAAGAAAATTACAGGAAAAATGATTAAAAAGGTGGGAGGTCAAATCCCGATGAATGGACCATCCAGCAAATTATATGACAAACGCATAATGCTTGTTGGTGATACAGCAGGTATGGTAAATCCTATTTTCTATGGTGGAATACGATTAGCGATGCTAAGCGGAAAAATAGCAGGTGAAGTTGCTGCTACAAATCTTGAAAGAAAAGAAAATGAACTCTCTTATTCATGCAAAGAATATGAATCAAGGATGAACAAATATGAATTTATGAAAAAAGTGAATCTCAAATGCCACAATTCTTTCTATGGTTTTTCTAACAAATCACTTAGTAAAATAGGAGCTGTCTTCAATAATAGGTTCATTAATCGAATAGAAAAATTGGAAAAACTGGAAGTTTTTTGGAAGATTCTTACAAACCCCTCCCTCTCTAAAAAAATTAAAAGTTTATATTATATGTATAGAGGGTTCAAAATTGCTAGAGATTGGGGGTTCTAAATATCTGCAACCATAATAGTTAAATGTATATTAATTGAAAATGGCTTGACTGAAATGATTATTCCAGTAAGATGTTTTACTTGTGGATCTCTAATTGCTGATAAATGGGATGAGTACAAAAAGAGAATTGATGAAGGCGAAGACTCCAATAAAGTCTTAGATGATTTAAACGTGAAAAGATGGTGTTGTCGTAGAATGCTAATTTCTCATATAGATCTAATTGATGAATTTCTACCATTTACTTAATTTTGTTTTAGGTAAGAATCTAACTGAATGAACAGAAAGTTTTTAATCAAAACTTATGAGGTCTTATTGCTCAAATATAGTGAGACTAACTTGTATCATTACAAAATATCGAGGATTCGAAATGTCAGAAGAAACAGGAGAAAAAACAGAAGAAGAAATGCTCCTGATTCCAAGAGACACATATCTTGTCTCTGGAATTCATATAGGAACCAGTGTTTGTACAAAATTCATGGAGCCCTTCAAATATAGAGTTAGAAATGATGGAATTTACGTCCTAGATGTGAATGCAACAGATGAGCGTATTCGTATTGCAGCTAAATTCATAAGTCGTTTCGAACCCGCAAGAGTTGCAGTTTTTGCCACAAGGCAATATGCTTCTGTACCAAGTACAAAAATGGCAAGACTCTGTGGTTTCAAAGCAGTTCCAGGAAGATTCATACCAGGAACCTTAACAAATCCATCATATGATGGTTATATTGAGCCAGAAATTGTTATTCTAACTGATCCAAGAGCAGATAAGCAAGCTTTAACTGAAGCTGCCTCACGAGGAGTTCCTATTGTTGCTTTATGTGATACTGACAATGCAACAAGCCATGTTGATTTAGTTTTACCTGTTAATAACAAAGGAAGAAAATCACTAGCACAAGTATACTATCTTTTAACAAGAGAAATTCTAAGAGCAAGAGGAGAGCTTGGAGAAACTGAAGAATTATCTGTTTCAGTTGAGGATTTTGCATTCAAACTAATAAGAGAGTAATTTTTTCTCTCCCTCTTTTGAAAAACATTTTATTTGATAACTTTCTATCTCAGATATGAATGTTGAAAAAGTAACCTTCTCAGCTCCAGGAAAGGTTATTCTTTTTGGTGAACACTCTGTGGTTTACGGCTATCCTGCTATAGCATCTGCTATAGGATTACGTGCAAAATGTTCAATAAATTCAACATCACTAGAACAAAACTCAATTTCAATACCAGACATAATACCTGATAGGAAATTCATATTAGGAAGGGAAATTCCTGATATACTAAAATTCCTTGATTTTATTTTGAATCATATTCTCAAGAAGACAAAAAACCAGAAAAATCTTGAAATGGAGATTCTATCAGATCTACCTATTTCTGCTGGATTGGGTTCAAGCGCAGCAATATCTGTATCTCTTGCAGCAAGCCTTTTTTCCATTCTAGGTATTGAATACAATTTGGAGAATGTAAATGAAGTTGCATTTGATGCTGAAAAGATTATTCATGGAACTCCTTCAGGGATAGACAATACGATTTCTACTTTTGGAGGAAGTATTATTTTTGAAAGAGGTAACATCAAACAGATACCAATTAACCTTCTCTCATCTCACTTTATAATTGTTAATAGCTTGGTTCCAAGGAGTACTAAGGATTTAGTAAATTCTCTGAGAGAAAGATATAACAAGAATTCCAAGAAATATTCACAGTTTTTTGAGGAAATAGGGGAGATTGTCGAAGAGAGTCAGAGAAGTCTTAAGGATGGAGATTTGGAAAGAATAGGCTATTTAATGAATAAGAATCATATTTTGCTCGAAAAACTAGGGGTGGGGAACAAGCACATAAAGAAAATTGTAAGTATATTGAATAATCAAAAAGCAATTGGCTGTAAGCTTACAGGAGCAGGAGGTGGTGGGTGTGTAATTGGATTATTTGAAAATGGAGAAAACATCAATAATGTAATTGAAATACTGCAACAGGAAGGGTATAATGCTTTCATTACGGATATTTCCACACAAGGGGTTAGAGATGAATAGAGAAAAAGTAGACATAATAAAGCTAGGTGGCTCTGTAATAACAGATAAAACAAGTTATAAGAAATTGAAGAAAGACGTACTTCAGCGTTTAGTCAAAATAATAAGTAAGTGGGATAAAAAATGCATAGTTGTGCACGGAGCTGGCTCTTTTGGTCATATTTTAGCTAAGAAATATTCAATAGCCTCAGGTTATGAAAATAAAGAACAGTTAGAGGGATTAGCACAAATAAGATATGATATGAATGATCTAAAACAGAAGATACTTGAGGCTTTTAGTGAAGAGGAAGTGAATGTTCTAGACTTTCAGACAAGTGCTTTGGTTTACCAAAGAGCAGAAAAAGACGAGAAAGCAGTTTTCTTGCCCCCAGTTATGAAGGCATTGGAAATTGGCTTACTTCCATTATTAGCTGGTGATATACTCTTCACTGACGATGAATCATTCACAATCTATAGTGGTGATTCACTTATTGATCTTCTGGCACAGAATTTTGATGTTGGTCGTGTCATCTTTTTAACAGATGTTGATGGTTTAATGATTACTGATTCTACTTCCAATTCAGTCAAACTGCTAGAAATTGCGAATTTTGAAGAATTCAATAATATTGAAACTGTTGATTATTCTTCTGAAGAAAAAGCAGACGTTACTGGTGGTATGATTGGAAAGATTAACACTATTAGAGCTATTCTCAACCATGTGGATGAAATCATTATTGTTAATGGTAATTATCCTGAGAGAGTTCAAAAAATACTTGAAAATGACAGAACAGTCTGTACTACAATAACAGGGAAAAAATCTACAAAAAGATAAGTCTTTTAAACTCAATATAAATTCTGTTTATACCTAATGAAGGCACTTTTTGGTGCCCGAGGTGATATGAAATGTATAAAAAGTTTGATATTCCTGAAGAAATTATTAAGGAGTCTTTGAATATTTTAGAGACTGCATCAAAATCTGGACAAATTAGAAAAGGAACAAATGAAGTTACAAAAGCCATTGAGCGTAATACTGCAAAATTAGTTTACATTGCAGAAGATGTAACCCCTCCTGAGATAGTAATGCATCTTCCATTGCTATGTGAAGAACACAAGATTTCTTTCACATTTGTAGCAACAAAGGATGATTTAGGAAATGCAGCAGGTCTTAAGGTTGGTTCAGCTTCAGTTGCAATAGTCGATGCTGGTGAAGCAAAAAACGCTTTGAAGGGATTAAGTAGCAAATTAGACGAATTCAGAAAGTAGATTAGGTGAATTTAATGAGCTCAAAATCTAGAAGCGATGACGAAGCTATTCCCGCGGAAATTATTCAGGTTCTTGATCGAACAGGAAGTGTAGGAGAAGTAACACAAGCTAGAGTTAAAGTCCTAGAAGGTCGAGACAAGAATCGTATCCTCACTCGAAACCTGAAGGGTCCCATCAGAAAAGGGGACATTATAATGCTTAGGGAAACAGAGAGAGAGGCAAAGAAGATACGAAGAAGGTAAGTGATAAACAATGTCAAGAAGATCAAGAAAATGCTCATTCTGTGGAAAAGAAATTGAAACTGGAAGAGGCATGCTATTTGTTCAAAGAGCAGGTTCGGTGCTATATTTTTGCTCCAATAAATGCAAAAAATCTCAACTTAAACATAAAAGAGATCCAAAGAAATTAAAATGGACAGAAAGGTACGAAAGAAAAATTATGTAATTATCTTCTTTTACCTACCTCTTTTTATTTATTCTCAAAGAATTTTTTTCATTTTTATTGTTCAAAACAATTAATTTTTAATCTCCATCAAAAGAAGTTCCTTAATTATAAGGTGAATAAGATTGGAAAAAGAATTTATTATGATTAAGCCCGATGGAGTACAAAGAGGGTTAGTTGGAGAAGTAATTAGAAGGATAGAGAAAGTAGGTTTAAAGATTATAGCAATGAAAATGATTCGAGTAACAAAGAAACAAGCTGAGCAACAGTATGCCATACATGAAGGGAAACCATTCTATGAGGGATTACTTGAATATATTACAAGCGAACCAGTGGTAGCTATGATAGTAGAAGGAAAAGAATCTGTAAAATTAACAAGGAAAGTAGTTGGAGCCACTAATCCAATTGATGCGGAACCCGGGTCTATTAGGGGTGATTATGCGTTGGAAATAGGTAGGAATATCATACATGCTGGAGATTCACCTGAAAATGCAATAAT
>JAGLTP010000404.1 GCA_023135215.1 Candidatus Heimdallarchaeota archaeon | reverse complement strand
ACATCTATAACAAGATTCTAAGACATTGGAGTATGTTAGAAAATCACTTTGAAAATTTCCCAATCTTCATACCTTTTCTTGGTAAGAATGAATTATGTCTGAAAGCCAAGAAAGACTACCCTGGAGAGTTGTACACTCATATATGTAATCTGACAAGATGCCCTTTGAAAGCAAAAACACAGAGGGTAACTAGAGATGATATTGTAGATGCAGTTAAGAATCTTTATCATTCCTATTCAAGTGTAATTTCCAAAGAAGAGATCTTAGCTTGTTTGAATCAAGAAAAGTATTGTCCATATTTTTTCAGCTATTATCTAATGCAAAAAGCTGATATTATTATTACTTCTTATCCATTCCTTGAAAACCAGGCATTATTCACTCGATTGTTTTATAGTATTGGGATTCCTTTAAATAAAATATTCATTGCTATCGATGAAGCTCACAATTTGTTTAAGCCTGTAAACCAAGATATTAGTCTTTCACATATTGAAAAAGCAATAGAAGAATTTCCCCATGAAATTTTCCTGAAGCTACTTGAGTTAACTAAGGATCAGCAGATTGTTGAGTCTTACTTTGACGAAAGCAGCCTGAAGAATCTCGAAGAAGAGCTTTTCAGTTTATTACAATCTCAACTGATGTTTAACAATCCTCCTTCATTGTATGCTTATCTTGTATATCATTTTCTGATGACTAGCCATGAAAAAACTCTGCTAGCAGATTCTCAGAAAGTTTCTATCATTAACATCAGACCTTCAGAAATTTTGCATAAGCTAGATGAAACAAAAAGACTGGTCTTAATTTCTGGGAGCTTTGAACCTCTTCGTTCTTTCCAACAGATTTTCAAATTACCTAATTCCAGAATATTGCGTGTTTTCCCTCCTAAAGAGGAAATAGACGGGAGATATTTTGTAGTATGGAACCAGAAATTAAACGCTAAATATGAAAATCGAACACCAGAATACTATATTATGGTAAGTAGCACTATAAGGAATATTGCTGAATCCATAAAAGGTCACACCTTAGTTTTCGCTCCAAGCTATAAGTACATCAAGGAATTAGAAGAGACAGGAATCCTTAATCCAGATGTTATTGAATCTCCAAATCTAGATATTACTACTCTCCAAACCATTGTTGTAAGTTCTGAATCAAATAAACTGATTTTGTGTGTAATAGGGGGGAAAGTGGCAGAAGGAATTGAGTTTACTCATGATGGACGTAGTTTAATCAAAGGCATTATTGTCACATGCCTTCCCTACCCTCCTCCTTCTGAAGAGAGTCGCCTAATTTTTGATGATTTATCAAATCAATTTGGAGAAAAATTAGCAAGAGAATTTTCAATAATTATCCCAATGATACAACGATTATCACAAAGTTTTGGGAGAGCAATTCGTAACAAGGGAGACAGGGCAGTTCACATCTTGCTTGATCCAAGAGGAACAAAATTTTCAAGTGTTTTCAACTTTGAAAGGCACAGTTCCATAAAAACGTTAAAGGAGAAGATAGCTCAATTCTTCCAACAAGAATAAGTGCTTTAACCTGAGAAATTTGTAAGCAATTAAAGTTAAATACATGAACAATATTACGTTTAAATTGTGAGAAAGAGAATACATTTGATATTTATTTTCATATTATTTATTTTAATATTTCATCCTTTTCACTATTATAATTCTGAAGCAACTACTCTATATAGTAATGATGTTCCATCAGAAAGCGCAATTCTGTACCATGTAGAAGTCAATTCCCAATCTCTTCAGAGTATCACTATTTCACCTGATTCCAATAAAAAAGAATATCATGTAGAGATTTTGAATCAAAATCAAATTATAATCATATCTAGATATAATGTTGATAGAAGACTTGATCTAAGATTTATTTCCAATAATTCGTACATTTTAAAAATCTCTAATCCACTTTTGGAGAATCTATTTATTGATGTTATTATCTCCACAACTCTTCTCGAGAAAAGAGAAGGAGATGGATACTATTTTGAATCTTTAATGAATTGGTGTTGGACATCATTTATTAGCACGGAGCAGATGAAAATCATCTCTTTGAGTGATTTGAAAGCTGGAAATTATCTTGCTGAAGTAGCAATTCTAGATGATAAGGGAATTGTAAGATTTTATATTACTGACCAGAATCCTGCAACAAACGCTAAATGGTATGAGAACTCTTTCAATTTCAGATGCATAACATTTACTTCAAGAGAAATTTCAATCAATAAGAATGAGGATTGGTTAGTAATTTATTCTCAGGACGACAAACCTCATAATATTATTATTACTTTTACATATTATCCGTTAAGAGAATTCACCAGCATTGAGATAGTGGTTATGGTAGGTTTCTTTACCCCTGTGGTAATTCTATTATTTCTAGGAATAAGAAGAAAAATAATCAAGAAAAAGACATTAGAGCCCAATGAAGGTAAAAACGGTAAAGAGGTAATAAGGATAGAATCATGAAATGATTAAAGACACGAAGGTGAAAGACAAGTTTGAATACTGTTACAAAGAAGACAATTAATCAAGATTAAAATTTCTTGCAGATATGATCCCATAGACTCCTGAACCTGTGTGACAAGATATTATAGAGCCCACATAGAATTCCTCCATTCCAATGATTTTTGGAGCTGCTATTTCTTCTATTAAATTCAAGACAAGTTCTTGACTATCTCTTGGTTTGGTCTTACCAACCCACAAGAATACTTTATCATTTTTATTGTAAAAATCTTGAATATGACTGATTATTTTCTTTACTGTTCTTTCAAGTCCAATATCCTTACTTACTAATTCAAGCTGACCATCAATTAACGAGAAAATAGGATAAGCATGGATTATATCAGCTAACAAATATCTTAATCTACTGATTCTTCCTCCCTCATATAGTTTTTTCAAGTTAGATACAGTCATCCATACTCGAACATCATCATCCCGAAATTTATCTAGAGCTTTGATTATTTTCTTAACAGAAAAACCTTTTTTGGCTAGCTGAGCTGCTTTGATTGCTATTGTCCCTAATAGTATAGATGCTCCTTTTGAATCATAGACTGTTATTTCTGGACCTTCAGGATTCTCTTTTTTATATTGCTTAGCTGTGGTTGAGCTTGCACTAAAAAATCCAGAGAGTTTTTCACTTACATTGATTATTAAGAGGTGATCGTAATCTTTATTCCTTTCAAAAACTTCACAGATAATCTGTGGAGAGGGTACACTTGTATAGGATCTTTTAGATCGGTCTATTTTATCATAATATTCCAAAGGGTGAAGTGTTCCATCATCTAGAATTTCTTCTCCATCAAGAACAACATTAGCAGGAATTATGTCAATGTTATACTTAGCTGCATGCTCTGGCGTTAAATTAGAAGTTGAATCTGTAATGATTTTGATTCGCACATTAATAATAGAAGATGGTAAGATAAAAGTCTTTGTTTTTTTTTACGAAACATTTAGATATTCTTTATTGATGTTTAGTTGTGAAAAAAAAGATAGTTCATTGGTTGAAAGTAGCTACAGTGGTTATGGGTTGGGCCCTAACTCCTGTAATCGGTGACTATCTGATAGATCAGAAGCAAGAATTATCTGCTTTTCAGTTAGCATTTTTCAGATATTTAATAGCAGCAATGGTTCTTTACTTTATTTTAATTTTTCAATCAAAGGTTAAGAACAGAGATATTTGGAATTCTCTACAAAACAATTGGTTAAAATATATCTTAGTTGCTATTTTTTCAGCTTTTATGCCTGTATTTCTCTTTCTAGCAGTAAGAGATACAACTGCTTCTACAGCATCATTTTTACTAAATGCAAATGTGATTTTGATACCTATTTTCGCTTTTTTTGTTTTGAAAGAGAGAATTAGAAAAATATATGCGTTAGCAATTACTCTTTCCTTAGTAGGACTTTTTTTAGTGATTTTCAATGAATACTTGTTTAATCTAAGAGAGTTTCCCTTAGGAGCACTTATAGGTAATCTCCTTGCTTTTGGATCAGGGATTGTATGGGCGCTTTATACTGTTTTTCTAAAGAAATTTTTCTCTGAAGAGAAGCCTCTCCTAGTAACTTTTGTAAGTTTATCCTTAGGTTCCATTATATTGGTTTTCTTTGCTTTTCTTATACCACCACGAGAAATGTCCATAAGTGCTCTAGGTGTTTTTCTAGTCATTCTCTTAGCCATTTTGTCCACATCATTAGCATACAGCTTTTGGTTATCTTTACTCCAGT
>JAGLTP010000403.1 GCA_023135215.1 Candidatus Heimdallarchaeota archaeon | reverse complement strand
GAATGATTTCTTCACCAACAGATGGGATTGGTTGATCAATTTTTTGAATTACCATCTGCAATTGCTGTGATTGAAATTGACTTGGGATTGTTTCAACCATTACATTAGAATCAAACAAGAAGTAACCAAGTGCCTTCATGATTCCTGTAACCATTAATATGTAAGTACGGTCTTTAGTGTCAGAAGATACAAACCTATTCGCTCCTAATTGAATTACAGCATTTTCTTCTTTCTTTTCTATAGATAGGTTTTTCCACCCTAGAACCTCTACTAAAAGATCATATTGTTCTTCTATTGACAAATCTCTATGTGGTGTGAAGTTGTTATAAACAACATCTGCAATGGCTGTTATCATTATATCCTCTGTTTCTTTTGTTGAAATATCGAAGGATGAAATTATTCTCTTCAAGGAATTTAGTAGAATTTTAGTAACTTGAAGAGCTCGTAATTTATCACTGCCTTTGTTTGTCCAGGTTGGAGAATATCCACTCATTAGTATCTTCCTTTTGTAAAACACTTAAGTTTCTTAATAAAGCTGTGTTAGTCATAGTTATAAGAATTTCTTTGTCGGAAGGTGAAAAATAATTTCCTTTGAGTTAAGAATTGAAAATATAACAAGTCAAAAAGCTTAAAACACTAACCTAAACCTAACTCTATAGACGTTAAATTGTGATTACAATGAGCAAAATGATTGACATGCCAAGATGCACTAGCTGCAACAAAATAATAAGCCCCAGCGAAGGGGGTGAAACTCGTTTCTCATGTCCTAAATGTAACGATGTAATAATTATACGATGTAAAGATTGTAGACTCTTCGCCAATACATATGCTTGTCCAAAATGTGGTTTTGCAGGTCCTTAAGGGAATAGTGATTATTATGGCAGAGGTATTATTAGTATATGAAATCCGTCCTGAAGGTCCAGAAACTACTCCAAAAGAGTTAGAAAAAATTGTAAGAGATAACCTCTCGCCCAGGTTCAAAATGCAAAATGATTCTGAAGAGAAACCTTTGTTTTTTGGATTAGTTGGAATTGTTGGACAATTTATTATTCCAGAAGAGGATGGAGCTCAAGATGAGCTAGAAGATTTTCTGAATTCTCTTGAAGCAGTATCTTCAATTCAAATGACGTTTGTTACTCGCCTTTAATTGTTTCTCCATTATCTAATTCTTCTTTTTCAGTTTCAACTGAAATTGGCATTATAATTTTTATTGCGTTTCCTTTTTTCCAATCTGAAGAGTCTATATCTTCCATAGTTACTTGGTAATTGTATTTCTTAGCAATTTCATTAACGATCATAAATCCTAGATGTCTTCTTACAGTTTCATCAAATGGAGAAAGATCTAATGCCCTATGAATCTCTTCTTTTAATTGAGGTGGCGTGCCCTCTCTATCAATAAATTCTATTTCGAAACAATCTTCTCCCTCAATTGTAAGTTCTTTACCAGTAATTTCTAGTTTTACTTCTTTTCTTTCTGTTTTCTGAATGAGACTTGAAACTACATACAGGAACATATCATGAAGAAAAGCCCCCCCTATTACTTTGACATAACTGGGGATTTCAACACTAATACTTATTTTCTTATCATAATAATCTTCCTCTATCTTTTCAATAACATTAGATAAAGTCATTCTCAAGGGTATGAAATTTAGTTCTGCACCTGTAGTAATATCAAGAACGTTAGATAGTAGACGAATATCTTGCACAATGCCTGTTCCTCTACGGACTAAAACCCTTACTCTCTCTATAATAGGTTTATCTTCTTCTGGCATGTTATCTTTCAGTAGTTCATAGTAACCTGATATCCCAAACAGTATATTGTAAATATCATGTGTTAATACGTTCAAATACATTCTAGATCGATTCGAATACTCTTCTGCTATTGATTGAAGCTTTGTTGCTTCTGAAATGTCTACTAAAGAAAGGACAACACAGTATTCTCCAGTCAAATTGTTTATTGTTGGAGACAGTTGTACAAAGAAAGTTCTTGTATCTTTTTTTCCAGCTTGAAGAACTTCAATGTCTAATTTCATGGAATCTTTTGCTATATTTGCTATGACTTCTCTTGTTTTCTGCATAATGCTTTTAGCTCTATCAGGATCCAATTCTAGAGAATAATCTAGTTTCACTCCTATTGATTCATCGTGATTAATGTTGAAAGTTTTTTCTGCTTGTTTGTTAAGGTAAATAATTTCGTTTTTATTATTAACTAAAATTATTGGGAAAGATGAGAACTCTGATGTTTGAGTAATTTGTCTAATATCATCCAATAATCTTTTTCTTTGAAGAGTAAGAAAAAGTTGGTTTGTGACGATTCTAAGGAAATGGATATTTGATTCAGATAATTTCTCTAATGAGGAAGATAAAACTACAAGAAAACCTAGCATCAAATTCGTTGAACCTATAGGCAAAACAACTCCATACTGGTTAGTGAATAGACCAAAATCCACTTCATTTATTTCATTAGCAGCATTATAATAAATCAGATTTGAAATGTCTAAATCAGGTGAGGAGTAGTATTTTTCGATTTCATCGTTTAATCCTATATGTTGGACTAATGAGAATTGATTCACATCTTTGATAAAAACACCTATTCCATCTATTCCTGTTCTTTTTTCTACTTTGGGTAAAATAGAATTTAAAATCACTTGAATTTCAGTTGTTTCCAAGGTCAGGTTTGACATTTCCACTACTAATTCAGTTTGTTTCTGTTTTAGCTTAGAATTATACTCTTCAACCCATGATGTGATAATAACGGAAACAATTTGGGTAACATCATTAATCACTTCAAAGTAATTTTCTACATTTAATCTTTTAGTATCAGGTGTGAGAAATGTGTTTAAAACACCTATTGTTCTATTGTTTTCATACAAAATGGGTGTTAGAATAACTTCACTCACTCCCGCATCTTTGAGTGCTTTCTTTATTGGAAATTTATCGGAAAGTTCTGAAACCTTCAACCATGTTGCATTAGATGTTGAAAACAGTTCTGTGTAAGGATTATCGCTGTCAAATACATCTACTTCAGTTTTGAGGATTTCTATATCCAAACTATCATCAGTCATAAAAAATGGGGTGAGAAATTGATTTTCTTGATCATATAAGCTAATAATTACAATAGATGGATTCAGTGTATTAAGTATTGTTTTGCACAGATTTTGAAGTATCATTATTTTTCTTCTGTCTTCATCAAGCTCACCACCTAGAAGTAGCTTTATGAATTCAGTAAGATTATCAACAATCTGATTGCCCAC
>JAGLTP010000402.1 GCA_023135215.1 Candidatus Heimdallarchaeota archaeon | reverse complement strand
TACTCATGTTTTACCTTCTCAGATTCCTGTATTAGCTAAGAAAGCAAAACAGAGAAATTTCCTTGTTGTTGTGCATGGTGAAACTATTGTAGAACCTGTTATTGAAGGGACCAATAGAGCTGCTATAATGTGTCCTGATGTTGATATTCTTGCTCATCCTGGAATCCTATCTTTGGAGGATGCCCAATTGGCTAAAGACAATGATGTTTTTCTTGAGATAACTACTCGAGGAGGACATTCTTTGGGGAATGGATTAGTTGCTGAATTAGCCATGAAAACTGGTGCTAAATTGATACTAAATACTGATTCACATCGACCTGGAGATTTTCTAACTAAAGAGTTGAGAGATAAAACTGCTTTAGGTTCTGGAATCCCTAAAAATATGTTTGAGGAAATATTTATTAAAAATCCAGAAGAGTTAGTTAAAAGAATAACAAAATAGAAGGGTTTTATATGGCTGGAAGTTTCAAATTAAGCGAGAAATCAATTGTTGCAAGACATCAAAAAGGTAATGCTAAATTTAGAAAATCTACTAAACGATTGAACAAAGTTTTCAGTTTCTTATATCGCATGAATTTTCTACCCATGTTCGGAGTTGGTAGGTCAATGATACTTCTAAAAACTGTTGGACGGAAAACAGGAAAAATAAGAATTACTCCAGTTCTTTGTAAAGTTTTTCACACAGGGGAACTCACGCTATATAGTGCTAGAGGAATGAAAGCTGATTGGTTGAGAAACATCTTAGCAGATGATAAGAAACAAACCGATATCCAAAAAGGTTTCAAAAGGATGAGAGTTCAAGCAAAGTTAATTGAGCCTATAAACGAGAAAGAAGAGCATCTAAGATACTGGTTTGAAAACTTAAACGATGCAAAGTATATTTTTGGATATGATCGTAATAAACATGGCAATGTAACAGAAACAGAAGAATTCAAAGAAATTGCAAAGAATATAGAATTTATTCAGCTAATCCCAGTAAAGTAATCAAAGTAATTTTCCTCTTTCATCTAAGCTTTGTATCTCTTCTAAACAAATTTTAAGTATATCATATCCAGAGGATATTATTCTTCTTAGTGTTTGAGAATTAGAAAATCCTTCCATGAAACCAATCCAGCCCTCATAATAGTAGTCCTTATAGTTTTCAGCTAATAATGTGTAATCGAATTTTTCAAGTTCTTCACTGATCTTTGTTCTATTCATCTCCCACAAATCAAGAGGTGTATCATGGACTTGACTGAGAAGCCTGATAGGAGAAGGTGATACACGCCAAAGCATTCGTCTTACAAGTACCCAGAGATCTAAACCAGTGCGATCTATCATACTCATAGGGAGTGAATCCAAATATTCTTCCAGATTTAGCAATTCTGTCTTGTCCACTTCTCTTATGAATTCAATTGAAGGCCTTTCCATTTCTTCTGGTTTTCCTATCATTGGAGTTATTTCATTTAACTTAGGCTGAATAAAATCACGAGTTGTAAGTAAATGATTTAGATGAACAATCTGAACTCTTGGAATGTGAAAATAATTAGGATTTCTCTCAATGAATGTACTCTCATACATCTCTGAGAGGTTTACTGATTCATAGAACGAGTTTTCATTTTGGAATAGATCAGAGTATTCTCTTGTTTTAATATGTATATCCACATCACTAAGGACGGGAACATAATCAATGAAAGTCTCCCACTTTTTTACAGCTGAACCTTTGCTGTAAGCATAATCAATAGTTTCTGAATAATTCTCTTCAAAAATATTCTTCCAAATATCTAAGCAAAGCTCAACCTCTTCTTTTGCTTGCTTCATATATTCAGAATATTCACTCATCTTAAGAACAAAAAAAATATGAGTTTATATCTTATTTCATTCAAGATTCATGAAATCATTGTTACATTGAGTAATGTATTTGTATATAAATTACTTATTAATTTATTAGATATGAAATACGTATTTGGACCAGTTCCTTCTAGAAGATTAGGAAGATCTCTTGGAATTAGCCCTATACCTCCAAAAACTTGCAATTATTCATGTGTCTACTGCCAGCTGGGTAGAACTACAAATTTCACAAATAAAAGATTGATGTTTTTTCCTCCTGATGAAATCATAGAAGAAGTGAAAGCAGCACTTGAAAAAGAGAAAAAGATAGATTTTATCACAATAGTAGGAGATGGAGAACCTACTCTATATTTAGGTTTAAGACAACTTATTCAAGGAATAAAAAACATAACCCGCATTCCTATTGCAATTATTACTAATGGAGCTCTCCTTTATCAAGATGTTGTGAGGAAAGATCTCCTAGATGCTGATGTAGTTATGCCTACTTTTGATGCTCCAAATGAGACCCTATTCAGAATGATAAATAGACCTCACAAAGACATTACCTTAGAGAAATTAATTGAGGGATTAAAAATCTTCAGAACAGAATACAAAGGCGAGATATGGCTAGAAGTGATGATAATCAAAGAAAAAAATAGCAATCTTCAAACTATATCACAAATTAAAGATATTATTCGGGATTTTAAAGCGGACAAGATATATATTAATGTACCAATTCGTCCTCCTGCTGAATCATGGGTTGAAATT
The DNA here is from genome assembly GCA_023135215.1 of Candidatus Heimdallarchaeota archaeon. The sequence continues at coordinate 2,086 of JAGLTP010000402.1, read as the reverse complement.
CCCTCTTCTTTTGACCTTCATGAAGCTCAGAAAATACTCAATGCAGAAAATATAGCTCATTATGAGGAAATACTAATTGAAAGTGTAAATAAAGAAGCATCAAGTGATGAAATTATACTTGAAATAACTGAAAGACATCCTTTAAGAGAAGATCAGATATTATCTCTTTTTCCAAATTTAACAGAGAAAGAAGTCTTAAAGACTTTGAAAGAAATGAAGAAAAATCAGAAAATTGAAGACATAATTTACAATAAAAGAAAGTTCTGGAAAATAAGAAAATAAATATAAACGCACGTTTTTAAAGGTTTAAATTGATAAATTAGTAAGAAGACGTTGGATGTTAGTATATGAGTTTTGAGAGAGATAAAGGAGATGAATTTTTTTCTCAATTCAATTTCCGAGTAGCTTTTCACTGGTATCTCAAAGCTCGTGAAAAATTCTTTTCAGAAGGTAAAGAAGAAGAACTTCGTGGTGTTGAAGTAAAAATAGCAAGATGCATGGCTCTTCTTGGTATGAAGAAGGAATCAATTGAACTTCTCAGAGAATTAGCTGAACAAACAAAAGAAAGACTACTCATTGATGAATATTATCTAGTTATTCTGGAATTAACTGCTACTCTCTTCTCTTATGGTTGCTATGTAGAAGGTAAGGAATATTTGGACGAATTGGAGGAAGAAATTATTACAGATTCCAACATTCAGATTTTCTTCAGATATTGGCAAACCAGAGCTCAATTAGAAATTATTTACCATAATTTAGAAAAAGCAAGAGAATTGGTAAAATTCCTTATGGATAAAGCAAAAAAAATAGGTAATGATCCTTACTATTATGAGTTGCAAGTTTTACAAGCTCAAATTGATGCTGAAGAAGGTGATGTCTTAAAAGCATACTCAAATGTTGATGAAGCGTTCAAATTCTTTCAAGATTCTCCATTTGAAAGGGCAGCTTTTGAGAAAAAAATTCTTCTCTCGCAGTTTGTTGAAGAGCCTTCTGAAACAATAAGATTAATTGATGAATATCTGGAAAGATATCAACCAGATGATATACATCCTTTAATTTTTAATGCGCAAAGAATAGAGTTAGAACTTCGATCTGAACAAATCACTCCTACAATTGCAGCTGAAAAAGGAGAAAGAATTCTTGCTAATGCAGAGAGTATTGAACATTTAGAACTTGGAGCAAAAATCAGAAGACTTCTAGCAGGATTGTATCAATCACTAGGAGATTCTAAAAGAGCATATAATGCGTTTGAAAAAACAAGAAAATACTTCATTTCACAAAACCTCGAATATGAGGAAGCTGTAACATTTTTCATTTTCTTACCTGCAATGCTACAATTCCATTCTGCTAAAATGCTAGGAATAGCAGGATTATATGGAGGAATGACTGGTAAGAGCAAGGAATTCATCGAAGCTATAGACCTTGCTGAGGAGATGGAAAGAATAAAGGAAATATTTGAAAAATTTAATGATACAGTAAGATCAAAAATGGCCCAATTTTTCCAGTTATCCTATAAAATATCCATGATAGGCTATGGTCCTGATTTTAATGATTCTATTCATGAAATCAAAAGTATCTATCAATGGATGCTTGATAAAGGGGAATTACACTATTCGGAAATGATAGGACAGTTTCTGGAATTAGTAAAACAATTCAGGTAGGAGAGATTTTAATGAGAAGTTACAAACCCAATGAAAGAATTCAGATTTATACATCGTTACACAAACTAATGGGCTTGATCAGTAAAGAAAATGAAGAAGAGATTGAAGATGAGAAATATGATGATATAATAATGGATTCTCCAACATCAAGAAATCAAAAGAAAATAATCCAGAGGATACCAGATCCTGTTGAAAGACTGGCAATTCTTGCCTTGACTGCAAAACAAATGTCAGATAAAGAAAAAACTGATGATAGAAATATTCTTTTTTCTCTTTCACGTATTCCGTATTTTTTGTTTCCTAACTTTAATGAAGAAAACATTATTCTTTACTCGCAAGCTGAGCTTGAAGAGGTTTCTGAATTAATGAATACTGTAACTAAAAATCTTCCACAACATTCCCCTAGAATTGATGATAGACTCCTT
>JAGLTP010000401.1 GCA_023135215.1 Candidatus Heimdallarchaeota archaeon | reverse complement strand
TATTACTTGATTATGCACTAGTTGAAGCTGGAAGCACATGGAATCTATTTGTTGCAGAAGCTTTTAGCAACATGGGAGCAGCTAACGCTCTTCTAGGTCCGCTTGCAATACTAGCTTATGTACTTGCAGCTATAGTAATTCTTCAACTTGTGAAATCCATTGTAATAGTAGTTAGAGATTAAAACTACTATTTTATCTATTTTTTTCTAGGATGTATCTTAATGGATATATTATACTTTGTTTATGATAATGAGAGTACTATTGATCCAATTACAATAAAAAGCACTCCAACTAGTTGAGGTAAAGAAATCTTCTCTTTTAAGAAAAACCCACCTAATAACATTACAATAAAAGGTGAGATAGAGGAAAGTGGTGTGCTCATTCCAGCTCCTATATGTTTTACTGCAGTAAAAAACGAGATACCCCCTACACACCAAGCAAGAGCTCCTCCTAAAGCTAGAATTCCTGTTTCCTTTTGCATCGGTAATAGATCCTTAATGATATTCTTTTTCAAAATAATAGCTCTAAAGGCAACTAAAAGAGCTGCACCTGCAACCATTAGACCATTTCGAACTGCTATCATTGAAATCACTTCAATGTTTGGATCTTCAAGCAATAATCGTGAAAAGAAGATTGTTCCTCCCCAAAAAAATGCTGCAAGGAAAGCAAGTATAATTCCAAGTAACATTTTATTTTTTGAATCATTCTTTTTTTTGCCTTCTGTTTCTTCTTCTAGTGATTCATTTTGTTTATTTCTGTCAACGTCTCTTTGAGAAAAAAAGGAAATACCTATTACTCCACTCGCTATAATCAATGTTCCAACAATTATTTGCCATGTTATTACTTCGATTTTTGCAAAAAGAAGAGCTAAGGTTGTGAATAATGGATAAATCGCAGTTACTGGTTGTGCTATTGACACATCGATTTTTGTTAAAGCAAACAGAGAGAAAAAATCTCCAAGGGCGATGCAAATTACTGCTAGAATCAACCATAAATAATTTGGATAGATGAAAAGTCTTGAGAGAGAAGAAGCTCCAAATAAACCCCACCCTAAGAGTACAAGAAGTGGAATTGCAATAAGACCTTTTAGATATGTTGCAGATAAAGGATCAGTTTTTTTCACGCCCACCTTAAAAATAACCATAGAGGAACCCCAAGCAATAGCTGCCGTAAATGATAGAATTATCCCCATGGCTAGTGACATTGGCTTTAGATTTTAAGATAGCTAAAAAAAGTTGTCGTATGTCTAAATCAGTTTTATAGATATTTCAAATGAACAAAACCAATTTCTTTTAATCAATATACTTTTAATGACTCTTAGTTCTATTTTTCTGATATTAATGAGCAGAAACATACCTATTAAAGTAGAAAGAAAAGAAGAGGTGCCAAGTTTTTATGCAGAAAGCATTCAGATGGTTCATTCAATAGCAGGTTTCAAAATGATAGTCTTCAGAGATAAAGCTGAATATGCAGCAGACCCAAGTATAGGTCCTGAAGCTTTATTACCTCGATCTATAATTAAAGAGATTATTGCTGAAGTCAGTTTTTCTCCTCACCAGTTGAAAATTCTCTCTAAAGT
>JAGLTP010000400.1 GCA_023135215.1 Candidatus Heimdallarchaeota archaeon | reverse complement strand
ATCAATCCAATTATATGACTCCTAATGATCTTGATGAGAAATTTAGGAAAAAGCTTACGCGAAAATTCAAATAATCGTTTCCGATATCACTAAATTTTAAATATCTAATATGAGACTAGACAGATAAGGAATGTTGAGCTGATAAAAATGATTACAAATGCATCTGGTACATCAGAAAAAAAACTTTTTTCATTTGGTATCCCAACACTGGATGAAATTCTTGGAGGAGGGGTGTCCGCTGGATCGAACGTTTTGATTGAAGATGAAATAGGCGCTGAAGCAGATCCATTTATACTTCAATTTCTTGCTGAAGGACTGAAAGCTGGAGAATATGGTTATATCTTCTCTACCGAACATCCTTATGAGTATTATAATGAAATGATGACAGGTATTGGAATAAATCCTGATATGTTAGAAGCAACTGGAAGATTAAAGTTCATAGATGCTTTCAGTAATCCCTTTGGATATACTGATGTAAAAACAACACATGAACATGCGATTCTTAATTTAAATCAACCAAGAGAAATTAACGAAACTATCAGAAGATCTTTCCTGCATGTTCAAAATCAAGCTATTTTAAAGCGAGGTATAGTGCTGTCTTTATCATCAATTATATATGCTGCTGACGATAGTAAGAAAGTAATCTTTTCTTTTCTCCAAAACAGACTTGCAGCTAATAAACGAGAAGGAGCTGTTACATTGTTCTCACTTCATCAGGATGCACATGATCCAATACTAGTAAGAGCAATAGAGCATAATTGTGATGTTACAATTAGAATATCTAAATCTGAGACTAAAGCAGAAAGACCAATTACTGAAGCAAGAGTAATAAATGTAAAAGGAAAACCGGAATTGACAGGAGAACCTGTGCTTTTTGAATTCATTAGTGGAAAGATAATTCCTTACTATGAAGAAGAAGCATTCTAGTTTTCTTCAGAATCCTTTTTTTTTGTTATTTTCATTCCAACCATATCTAAAGAAATCTAGATAACTTCTATTATTGAACCATTAAGCTACAACCTTCGATATATTTAAGTAAGAACTCGGGACTTGTATTTCAGTGAAGGTATTTGTTGTTTGATTATCTCTTTAAAACAATCATCGTTGGAGATCCAAACGTAGGGAAGACTTCAATTACATTACGTTTTGCAACAGGAATGTTCAGAGAACGTTATCTCCCTACAATAGGCGTGGAGTTTTCTGTAAAGGATATTGAAATAGATGGTAAAAGGGTAAAACTACAAGCTTGGGATACTGGAAGCCATGATCGTTTTTCATATGTTAGACCGCTTTATTATAAAGGGAGTTATGGTGTTCTAGTTGTTTATGATTTAACAAATCATCAATCTTTTGAAAATCTTGACAAATGGTTTACTGAAGTTTTTACAAACTGCGAAACTGTTATTCCTGCAATAATCATTGGAAACAAAGCAGATTTAGATGAAGAAAGAGCAATCTCAGATAAGGAACTGCTGGAATATTCAAATTCAAAGAAAAAAGAATATGGTTTTGATGAGTTACAAACCTATGAGGTTTCAGCAAAAAATGGTCAGAACATCAATGACATTTATTATGAACTGACTAAAAAAATGATTGAAAAATCCACTGCACTAGATGACTAATAGAACCTCAAAATTTATCATTTTTAGAATTATAATGACATACATATCATAAGATTTAATTTCTACGTATTTGTCGCTTTTATAGAGCTTATTTTGATTTTGTGGAAGCAAATCAAATATTATGCTTCAATAAAA
>JAGLTP010000040.1 GCA_023135215.1 Candidatus Heimdallarchaeota archaeon | reverse complement strand
TTGAGGTTCAATTATTCCTTATTACTTTTTATTTGAGATAGTATATATCTAATGAAAGATTCTTGTAATTGCTGAATCTAATTCTGGATCTTTTGGTTCTCCATCAAATGCTATCATTTTGTTTATACAAACAATCCTATTACAATAAGCTCTTAGTAATTCTAAATTATGACCTACTGCAATGATAGTTATTCCATGAGTGAATTTCAAATAATCTAAGAGTTCCATGACCTCTTCAGACATTCTAAAATCAAGAGAAGCATCAAATTCGTCAAGAAGTAAAACCTCAGCTTCAGAAGCTAGTGCTTGTGCAATTAAAACACGTTGCTGTTGTCCCCCACTGAGGTGTCCAATAGGTCTATCTGCTGCATAATCCATCTCCACTATTTCCAGAGCATTCATAGCTTTCTCTTTATCTTCCTTGGTAAGAGATTTTACTAATCCTGCTTTTGCATATCTGCCCATCTCTACAACATCTTGAACTAAAGCTGGAAAATTACGGTCGATATCTGCGATTTGAGGAACATAGCCAAATCTAAACCTTGTCTCCTTTGGAATATTGTCTTTTACATCTTTTCCAAAAAGCTTTACATCTCCTGTAATTGGCTTTATCAACCCTATCATGGTTTTTAGAAGAGTTGTCTTTCCAGACCCATTAGGTCCACAGATTCCAATGAAATCTCCTTTGTGAACATCAAAATTGATATCATAAAGAGCAGCTAGGTTGCCATATACAACATTGACATCTTTAAGACAGACAACAATGTCCTTTGTTGATTTTGAACTCATCTCAATCACCCTCCTCATCGTGCTTGTGCTTTGAAGGAATCTTCTTCACATGTAAATCAGTTTTGTAAATAATCAATCCTTTCTCATCATGTTTGTGAGGTATATCTTGTGCAACACAGTTTTCTTCAATGCAGTATTGTCTCCCATTTATTGTTCTTGAACAATACTCACAATCTGCGACTACATGACCAGTTCCTGATTTTCTTCTTTTAGGTGATGCTATAAAAGATACAATGAATATCAAAGTAGCTACACCAACAATTGTTGATCCAGACGGGAAATCCCAAATGAAAGAAAAAAATACTCCAATGAAACCAGATAAAACTCCAAAAAGACTTGCTAGAAAGAGCATTTTTTTGAGTTTAAATGTCCATTGATAAGCTGCTGCTGCGGGAGTAATAATCATAGCAAACACCAGTATCGCTCCAACAGCTTGTAGTGAAATATCAATGGTTATAGCCATAAGAACTAGAAAGAGATAATTTATGAATCTTACAGGAATACCTACTATAGACGCCATTTCAAGATTAAATGTCATGAAATAAAGCTCCTTTTTCAACCCGAATAATATTAGGAGAACTGATGCTGCTAAGAAAGCTAGAATTATTAGATTTTCAGTTGAAACAGAGAAGATATTCCCAAATAGAATTGAGGTTACATTAGTAGAATAGAATGGCATCAAACCTATGAATAGAATCGCTAGAGCCATGAAACTCGTAAAAACGATTCCTATGATGACCTCATCTTTCATTACTTTCTTCTCGTTCACATATCCAACGCCAAGAGAGGCTAGTAATCCAAATGCGATTATTGTAATTAGGGGATCAATTCCAAGTAGAATCCCTAAGGCTGCTCCTGCGAATGCTGAATGAGCGATTGCTTCCCCTAAGAATACCATCCCTTTTAGGAGAACAAAAACACCTATTATCCCTCCTAAAACTCCGATAATTAATGCTGTTGCTAAAGCTTTAAGCATGAAACCTTCTCCAATCGCTGAGAAGAAATCAAGAAATGATGTCATATAAATACTATTTATTTATCAGCTCTATATCTTTTTTGTGCATTAACAAAAAATAATAAATGTGTTCCTTAATGTCTATCTTAGATGAAGTATTTACCAAGGAAGAACCAAAATCTAATCTTTGTTCTTATCATATTATCCTCTTCTGCTTTTTTTAGCAGTTCTATATCAGGTTCAGTTGATGGTTCAATAATCTCTAAACAACCTTCTGGTGAAATCAAAGTTGTAACTTCAATATCAATTATAGCAGATTGGGCAGCAGAAATTGGTGAAGGACTATTTACTCCAGCTTCAGTCGTGACTGGAGGAGAAGATCCTCATACATTTGAATTATTAGGAAGCGATATTCACATGATAGAAAACTCAGATCTTCTCATCATTTTTGGAGTAGAAGGATTAGAACCTTGGACTGAGCAGGTTTTACCTGATGGTCATAATTTGAATGTACT
>JAGLTP010000004.1 GCA_023135215.1 Candidatus Heimdallarchaeota archaeon | reverse complement strand
CTCTTAACTGAAGCAGGTGAAATAGCTGCTGTAAATCAATTAGTAGAACGCAGAATCCTATCTGTTTTAAAAGAAAATCAACCAATTAATTCATCTGAGCTTTCAAACTTATTAGATTGTGATAATAGAGAATTGAACGCTGGGATTGGTTATCTGAAAAAGCAGGGATTGATTGACATTGTTCAAGGACAGATCTCTTTATCTCAAACAGAATTAGAGGTTAGCAAGGACATACAGGATATCTTAGTTGAATTATCCAAAGGAAACAAAGTGGATATTCAGAATTATGAAAAAGCATTGCTTCAAAGAAATTTAATAACAATTGAAGATGAGAAAAAAATAATCATTAAAACAATAGTCAAGTTTGAAGAAATGAAAAAGAACATAGTTGAAACATCTGATATCAGTAGATTAACTCCAGAAATGATTAGAAATGGAACCTGGAGAAAAACAAAATTGCGAGAATATAATCTAGATGTTTCCCCTCCTGAATTCTTTACAGGTAGGAAACAACCCTATGCAAGATTTTTGGATGAAGTTAAACAGAAATTAGTTGCATTTGGATTTCAAGAAATGCGAGGTCCTATTGTAGAGCTTGAATATTGGAATTTTGATGCTCTGTTTCAGGCTCAAGATCATCCAGCAAGAGAATGGTCAGATGTGTATAGAATTGCTCGACCTAGTAAAGGAAAATTACCAAAAGAAGGTCATGTTAAGCTGGTTCAGAAAGCTCATGAAGATGGTTATGATACTGGAAGTAAAGGTTGGAGATACAAGTGGGATCCAATGAAGAGTGCTCGTCTAGTTCTCAGAGCTCAAGGAACTTCTGTGAGTGCAAGAACTCTTGTAGATTTACCGATTCCTTCAAAGTATTTCAGTATATCTCGATGCTTTAGACCTGATACAACAGATGTTACACATCTATCAGAATTTAATCAAGCTGAGGGAATTGTTTGTGATCCGTCTATTACTTTTCGTGATTTATTGGGTATTCTCGAAACTTTCGCAATTGAAATATCAGAAGCGCCGAATTATACATTCAAGCCTGATTATTATCCATTCACAGAACCATCAGTGGAATTAAGTGTAAAAGATCCTAAAATAGGACACATTGAATATGGTGGGGCAGGAATATTCCGACCTGAGGTAACAAGACCATTTGGTATAGATGAACCAGTAATTGCTTGGGGCTTAGGTGTAGACAGACTGTTTATGGTTAAATATGGAATAACTGACATTAGAGAACTTTATAGCTATAAACTCGATTGGCTGCGATCAGCTAGGATGTTGTGAGGTGATAAAATGGTATCTATAAAAGCAAGTTATACAAAAATGCTGGAATTCCTAGGGAAAGAATTATCGATGGAAGAATTTGAAGAGCTGCTATCATTTGCAAAAACAGAGATTGATGATTACGTCAAAGAGGAAGACATGCTTGTCCTCGATATTAAGACGAGTAATCGTCCTGATCTTTGGTGTGTTGAAGGAATGATTAGAGAAATAAAAGGAATTCTAGATATGGAAAAAGGCATTCCTTCTTATGAAGTGAAAGAAAGTGGTTTCAGTGTTAAAGTGGATTCAGCTTTAGCTTCATCTCGACCATATATTGCTTGTGCAATAGCAAAGAAAATCAATTTAGATGATTTCCATATTAAGCAGCTAATGCAACATTCGGAGAAAATAGATAATTCTTATGGCAGAAAGAGAAAACGGTCATCTATTGGAATGTATAATCTTTCAATGATTCAAAATCCAGTACTTTATGAAACTGCTCAAAAAACTCATAAATTCATTCCTCTTGGGTATGAAAAAGAAATGACTTTGGATAAGATACTTGATGAGCATGAAAAAGGATTGGAATTCGGTCAAATAGTCAAAGATTATGGTATTTATCCTATCTTACTGTCCGCAGATGGAATGACACTATCATTACCTCCAGTAATTAACAGCAATGATGTTGGAAGAATTACTGAAGATACAACTGAATGTTTAATCGAAGTTACTGGTACCAATTTCGAGACAGTTAATGTAGTCCTTAATATTCTATGTCAAACAATGGCTGACCATGGAGCAGATATCTATAGTGTTGTTATCGAATATCCACCTGAAATTCATAAAGAACAAGTTATTACTCCTATACTAGAACTTGAAAGCATTACCGTAGAACTGGATATAATTGAAAAATATCTAGATGTAAAAATTGATGCTGCAAAAGCAAAAGAACTAATGCAGAAAAGAAGATTCGAGTGTAAGGAATTAGAAGATAATAAGATTGAAGTATTGATTCCCCCTTATCGAAAAGATATACTACACTGGGTGGACATAGCAGAAGAGATTGCAATAGCGTTAGATTATAACAAAATAGGTCCAACAAAATGGAAAGTATTAACAACTGGAGGTCTCCTTCCAGAAACTGAAAGCGAAAATCTTGTACGAGAAATTTTAGTAGGAGCTTCTGGCATCGAATTGGTTACTAATATACTTACTGATCCAAATATTCTGACTACTAATGTTAACCTCGATAAGCAAGAACTAGTGATTATTGAAAATCCAGTCAGTCAAACATACAGTGTTCTTAGAAATCAGATATTTCCTAATCTGATAAATGTAGTTTCAAAAAATACTCACGAACCCTATCCTCAAATTATTTTTGAGGTTGGTGAAGTAGTTAAAATGGATAAGAATGATGTTTGGACTCAAACTAATGCTGCCTTTTGTATTGCAGATGCAGATGCTAGTTTTGAAGATGCACATAAAAGACTTCATCATCTTATGAAACTGCTAAACACTGAATATAAGATTGAAAATATAACTCACCCCTCCTTTACAGATGGTCGCTGTGGAATAATAAGTATCAATGACATCCAATGCGGAATCATAGGAGAGATTAACCCACTTATACTTGAGAAGAATCAAATTTGGGTTCCTGTAGTTTGTTTTGAAGTAGAATTACCTAGCATTCCAACTCTTAAATGTAAGATAAAGAAGACTTACTAGTTGTATATTGAAAGAACTAGTTTTTCTCTTTCCCTTTTTCCGATTTTTCGAGTTCGATGATTCTATCCCAGACTAGATCCATCATTTTACTTATTGCTTTACTGCTACTGGAAGTTTCTATCATATGTAAACCTAATTTTGTAGCTTCCTCCACAAGGTATGTTTGTATGTTTCTAATCTCAGAAAATGCCGAAATATATCTATCCGCACTTCGTTTTTCTATTGATGAACCTCTAGCTTGAATTCTTATTGAATGTTCTTCTTCATCTTCTAGATAAAGAAGGAATATCAAAATGTGTTGTTCTTCAAGAATTGAGGTTTGAAGAATATTTGGTGCTAAATGCACCCCCTCTATTATTGTACTTTCTCTTGAATATAGGGCTGATTGAATAGCTGCCTCTACACCTACTATTATGTGTCTACACTGTTCTTCGTAACCTACTATTGACTGCCTCAAAATCGGATTTAATTTTGATTTGAGATATTTATGAGCATCATAGCTACTACAATGCAATTCAGGAACTAGTTTTGGAGAAATTGTCTGGCGAAGAATCTCTCTGATCATATCTGTTCCAATAATACTTGATATTTCCAATCTTTGAGAAAGACGAGACGATATTGTGCTTTTACCTATCCCTGGAACTCCTGCAAGTAGTATTATGATTGGTTTATAATTTCTCTCTCCTTCATGGATTTTGTATCTCTCTGCTAATCGTTTGTCAATCTTCTCGATTTCATCAGTAATTGTTTTAATGAGCTTTTTTCGTGAAACAGGTCCCTCTAATTCTCCCATAGTTTGTTCTACGTGATTAGCAATTTCCATTGCTTCATTAGCATTCATTCCAATTGAATATAATGAAGAAGAAAGTATTCCTTTAGAGAAATATTCAATTTTATCTTTTCCTCTCCGAATCTTCAAAAAACCAGTGGAAACATTGCTGCTCATTAAAAATAAGATAGTATAACTCATCTAAAAATGTAACTTTTGAGAATGTATAAGCAATTATGAAGATAAACGAAGTAAAGTGTCTGATTTATATGATATATCTATTCTTCATTAAACGCAAAAATTCTTAATGGTGGTATAACTAATATATTTAATGTGATTAACAGATGAGTACTGAACCTCAAATACAAATCAAAGGAAAACCTGATCAGCTTTTTTCTAGAGGTTTATTAGCAAAGAAATTGGAATTAGTAGGTTTTAGTCTCTCTGATGGTTACGAATTTTCAATACAGGTTCATAATGAATTATTAAAATTAAAAAAGAACGAAATTACTAAAAAACAATTAGATGAAATTGTAAGTAATCTCTTGAATCAGAATTACACAAAAAGACTTGCTGGACAATATAAGAAAATAGAAAACTGGCGAGATTCAGAAATTCCATTGTGGATCTTAATCTCTGGTGCAATAGGGGTTGGAAAAAGTACTATCTCGAGGCAGATAGCAGGAGATTTAGGTATTCAACATGTAATAGGAACTGATGTTGTTCGAAATATTCTTCAAAAAGTCCTTTCCGCTGATATAATGCCTGAACTTCATTCTACTTCCTACAAAGCTTTCCAGACTTTAAGACCAATATATAGTAGTAGATTCGAGGAAGTTATATTAGGTTTCGAAAATCATTCAAAATTTGTTAATATAGGCGTTGAAGCTGTCTTATCAAGAGCTGAAACTGAATCTGTATCAATTGTAGTTGAGGGTGAGCATCTTTTACCAGCCTTTTATGAAGATACTATACTGAAAAAACCTAATGTGCTCTATATTACAATTGCAACTCCAGATGAATCATTGCATAAAGAAAATCTAAGTGCTCAATATACAAAAGAAAAAGAAGAATTGCTAAACCATTTTGAGCAAATTAGGAAAATACATGATCATCTAGTAAACGAAGCTAAAATACGAAAGCTCAATCTAGTGCTATCTGAAAGAGGAAAGAAACCTATTGGAAGAATAAGACAGTTGGTTGTGGAAAGAATCACTTCCTTAATTGCATATGAATAGCAATTCTTTAAAATTGTAACAATAATTACTAACAGCCAATGATGTAGTTGCAACGATCTGAATGCTGATGATCGACTTTTGGCTGAGGCACCATTTGTGGTAAATATGACTAAATACTGCTATATTCACACAACAAAGGAATCTTTCAAGGAATGCGAGAATTGCGGAAATAACATATGTCATGATTGCGCTAAGAAATACTGGCATACTAATGCTATTTCAGCTATGTTCTCTCCTCAGAAACAGACACAACAGGAAATGACTTATTGTCCAAGTTGTCTAAGAAAAGCTAAAATCAGAAATATGCTAATTACAAGTTTTCTGCTTGTAGTAATCTTAGGGATAATAATATTTACTATTATATTCGCTAGATTTGGATTTTAAAATAATTGAACTAATACTTCTCACCAGTACTGGTTTTCCAATTATGATGTTGATTTTTCTTCTTCTTCTAAATCTTCAGAATCGTCTACAATCTCATACTCTGCATCTATCGCTTTGATTTCCTTTTCAAGATCTGCTTTACAAATTGGACATTCTATAAGATTGCTAGAAATTAAAGAACCACAAGAGAAACAAGTGATAGGGAAATACTCGTCTTCAGACCAGTCGTATGTATATGGTTTTTTACCCCAAGTTCTTGCTCTCCATTTTTCTAAATCAACCTCTCCATCTTCTCTAAGAAATTCTTTGAAATCAACATCAGAAATATGTGTCATACGTTTTCTTAGATAATATTGGTAGATTGCTACAATTGATGGGAAAATAATGATATGGGTAATTAGAAACACAGTATATAGAATGCCTAATGATTGCTGCAGACCACTTAGAATGAAAGAAATAATCAAAACGAAAATAATTGAACAAATTCCAGCTGTAATAATTTCTGCAATTGCAAATGATATTATTGAAAATCCTGCTATTTTTAAAATATCAAAAAATACTTGCTTTGAGTTCTCAAACTTAGTAA
>JAGLTP010000399.1 GCA_023135215.1 Candidatus Heimdallarchaeota archaeon | reverse complement strand
TTTACGATAATGCAATAGTTCTTGCAATGAAAATGGATAATAAGAAAATCAACAAAGCACCAAGTAAAACAACAATCAAAAATATTTGGGAAACGTATGACAAATTAGGAAAAGCAGCTAACAAAATGGCAGAATTTCTAAGATCTAAAGGATATTCAGCTCAAGCAAGTCATCCTTTAGGGGGGCTTGTACTATATCCACCTTTAGCTCAACTAGCAGGAATGGGATTCTTTGGATTTTCTGGGTTATTAATAACACCCGTAAACGGACCCACGGTTAGATTAGCAGCAGTTTACACAAGTATTCAAGATTTGCCTTTTAACGAAGAAAATGAACATAAATGGGTCAGAGAATTCTGCGCTCAATGCGGAATTTGCATTCAAAAATGCCCTCCAAAAGCAATTTACAAAAAACCTATTTTTCATGATACTGGAAGAGTAACTCATATTGACAATGACAAATGCTTCCCTTATTTCGCAGAAAATCATGGATGTACGGTTTGTATCAAAGTTTGTCCTTTTAACCAGATTCCCTATGAAAAGCTTAAACAAAATTTCGAAAAAAAAATTTGAGACTTATTGAAAATTGTACTGAACATTAAATGGTAAGTCTTTCCAGATATTTTTTACCATTCTAGTAAATTCTGGGGAGACATATTCATGTTCATCTGAAGCTTTGAATGGTTTTATTTCTCCTATTTCAACAGTAGTTGGTTGTAATCGCTGGAGCAATCTCCACATCTTGTCTATGTTCTCTAGGGAATCATTAACACCATCAATGATTTTCACACTAACATTAAACTGACCCTCATACTTGAGAGCAAGACTAAGAGCTCCTTCAAGGATATAATCTAGTTTGACTCCTTTGTGATGTCTATTGATCTTCTCAGCTTCTTCAGGAACAACAGTATCTATATTAAGTTGGATAATATGCGATTTTGAAATCTCTCTTCTTAGTTTTCTATCATGCAAGAAGGAACCATTTGTAACAACTTTTATTTTGGTTTTCGAATTCAAATCTCTTACTCCTTCAATTAACTTCCCAAGTCCTGAATATAAGCTTGGTTCTCCACTACCTTTTAGGATTGTAATATCTGGTACGTCTTCTTCAAATATTTGTTTAATTTCCTCCAGTATCTCTTTTACTGGAAAGAACATTTTTCTTTCATTTATCATACTAGTTATAGGTCCAAGTTGGCAATAAAGACAGTTGAAATTACAGGTCTTTGGAGGATTAAAATCTACAATAAGCACTCTTTCCTTATTCGGATTCTCCACTAATCTACAAAATTTAAAAGTCATGGGATCCACTTGTCCAGCTTGGTATGGAACTATAGACACTTATAAAGATGACATTTCTCGTTGCTACGTTTTTGATAGAATAACTTTAAATAAATCGATAGCTAATTTTATTCGATTCAAGAAGGGTTATAGATGGGTTATTCAGAGAAGACTAATATTCAATCTTACACATTTAAAGATAAGCTTGTAGAAAATACTACTAAGATAGCAAAGATCAATATTATCTACTTTCTTTTCATATTTGTAGCTGTTTCAGCTCTATTTGTTTCCTTCCTATTCATAAGCTCACCAGTTTTCTGGTTGAGTACAGATTTTTATCATCCATATTTCTTTATAGGATTTCAACAGACTTTAAGATCATTAGGGATAGCACTTGCTGTTTTATCTGTTCCAGGAATAATTTGCATTGTATTCCGTTTCATATATATTTTTCAAATGAGAACTGCTTTTGATGAAATGTCAAATACATACCCATTTCTTAGAGGTTCAATTAAACGAGCTTCTGATTTTTTGTTAATCGGATTCTTTGGTGAAATAATTACTATCTTTGTTATCCCATTGTTAGGAAACCTTGTAGCAGCAATAATGGTTCTATATAGTTTTTATGCATTTGACCAAATATTCAAAGAACTGAAAAGTAAAGGATTGTATGAAGGAGAAGAAAATAAACTACTATTCTACTCTTACTTAGGATTAGTTGTAGTGTTTCCTCTAGTTGGAATTTTAACATTCATTCTTGTATCAACTTTAGGTTATATGATTCTGTTAATTATACTTGCAGTAATTTGTATGCTAATTCTTACTGTTTCCACAATCATGCACATACAAGGATTCATGAAATTGGCACAGAATTTTAAGGGATTAGTAGTATCTCCAACAGCACCAGGACATCCTACTCCTGCTCCTGCAGTTGCTTATCAACCTGCTAAACAGATTACTGCTCAAGAACCTACTGTTTTACCAGTTCAACCATCTAAAGAGCAACAAACAGATTTCAAATATTGTTCAAATTGTGGTCATAAAATTGAGGATCGTAGTCGGTTCTGTT
>JAGLTP010000398.1 GCA_023135215.1 Candidatus Heimdallarchaeota archaeon | reverse complement strand
AAACCAGTGGATAGAAGAATATTAATTGCGTCTAGACCATCTTTAACTGAATGTCCTCTGCGGATTTCTTTGAGCACTTTATCACTACCAGATTGAAGTCCAACAGAGATTCTTCTATTTGACAAATATGGTTTGATATTATTCATAAAATCTTCAGTGACAGTTTCAGGTCTTACTTCCCCTGGAAAGGTTCCAAAGAAAACATCTCTGATACCATCCATTGATCTTATTGAAGAAAGAAGATATAGTATTGCTTCCTCATTGACATATCTCGGCTTTGATGACATATAGCCAAAGGAGTTAGGGGTTATGAAACGGATGTCGTTCATTCTTCTAGGGAGCAACCATTTTATTGCGTTAATAATAATATCAGGAGAACGATGACGTACTTGCCTATGGAATAAACCTGGTACTTGGCAGAAAGTACATCCAAAAGCACACCCTCTTGAAATCTCTAAAGGGGGATAAAGTCCTCTTGTTGCAGAAATAAAAGGGTATTCATCTAAAACTATTGCAGGAGGCCTTGTATTTTTCTTCAGTTCATCATTTTTATCATCTAAATATGCAATACCTGGTGTAGAGAGTAAATCTCCTCCTTGTAAAAATGCATCCAAAAAAGAGGATAATGATGATTCAGCTTCACCAATAAAAGCCGTATCAAAACCAATTTTCAATGTGCTTAAAGGATCCCCTGAAGGATGGCTTCCACCTGCAATAAATGTTATTTTTTCTAAATCAGAAGTTTTGAGATTAGAATAAATTAATTTCATTCTCTCATATATGTCAGGGAGTTGAGCTGTTCGAAAAGAAGTCCCTATAATGATTTCCTCATGCTTTTTCAATTCTTTTTTGATAACCTTTACATCTAAATCTTCAGCTAAAATGACATCTAAGTCTTTCAAATTTTCATCATTATCAATCGTTGATATCAAGGGAGTAAGACTGTAAAAATTCTTCTTGCTGAAATCAAGGATTAAAGCTTTTGAACTATCCTTCAAATTAATTATCTCCAGGTTACTTCTACTTCTTCTGGACGGAAGTGCTGATCAACTAAAGTATCTTCAAAATTTGTTTTATCTCCCGCTCCTTTCATAATCAAACCTAACCAAGCTATCATTGCACCATTATCTAAAGCTAAATCAGCATCCAAACCCCTAAAAGTAGCACCATGAGATGAAGCCATATCATTTAACATCTCCTTTAAGCGTTTGTTTGATGCTACACCACCAGTGACCAATACTTCAGATTTCTTTGTATGAGCAAGAGCTCTTTCAGTCACTTCTACCAGCATAGAAAAAACAGTTTCCTGTAAACTATAAGATAAATCTTCTATTGAATGTTCGTTGCGTTCATATAACCGAGATACATGAGTTAAGATTCCAGAAAAAGAAACATCCATTCCTTTTATTACATAGGGAACCGAGACATAATTCTTACCTTCTTTTGCTTTAAGTTCAATTACTCTCCCCATTGGCATTTGTTGATCACTTAATCCAACATTACGACCAAAAACATCTAAACAGTTTCCAACAGGGATGTCAATCGTTTCTCCAAAAACACGAT
The DNA here is from genome assembly GCA_023135215.1 of Candidatus Heimdallarchaeota archaeon. Next base: position 610 of record JAGLTP010000398.1, on the reverse strand, counting down.
ACCTTCCTTCTGAAAAAGCAATAATTTGTGTATTTCCTCCACTTACGTAAAGTACGACCGGATCATTAAGTTTACCAACTAACCTTCCAATTTCTACATGAGCAATTGGATGGTTTACAGCCATTAACGGTTTGTTTAGAGCAAGTGAAAGAGTTCTCGCAGTAACTGCTCCCACTCGTAAACATGGTCCTAAGCCAGGACCTTTTGTAAATGAAATGAGATTAATCTCTCGTGGTTTAATTGATGCCTGTTTGAATGCTTCATCAATTGCTTGAGACATATTGGTTGAATGAAACTCTGAAGCTTCTCTTGGATGGATTCCACTACCATGCGGTGGTTTGTAGGTTTTTCTAATGTTTGCTAAAATATTCCCATCTAAATCTACAATTCCAATACCTAATTTATCTGCTGAACATTCAATTCCTATAGAGATCATTTGATGAAACAGAGTCGTAAAGTTTGTTTAAAAACCCTTTTTTCAGAACTATTTAGATAAGGTTTATTATATTATAATTCATATAAATGCTAAATGCCATCTATCATCGAAGCTGTTTATTTATGGGATTCTCAAAAAACAAGAATGCGAAAAAGAAATCAGGATTTCGCTAAT
>JAGLTP010000397.1 GCA_023135215.1 Candidatus Heimdallarchaeota archaeon | reverse complement strand
TGAGTTGTGCTTCAAATATGGCTTTTGCTAATCGTCAGATTATTACAACTAATGTAAGAAAAGTCTTCTCGGAAGTTTTTCATAAAGATGAAGATGAATTAGGTCTCAATTTAATTTATGATGTAGCTCATAATATTGCAAAAATTGAGGAACATAACATAGATGGTCAGAAGAAAAAATTGATGATTCATAGAAAAGGCGCAACAAGAGCATTTCCCCCACATCATCCAGAAATTCCTGCGGAGTATAAGGAACTTGGACAACCAATTATTATTGGTGGTTCAATGGAAACAGGTTCTTATCTTCTAACTGGAACACAGAAAGCAATGGATGTAAGCTTTGGTTCTACTGCTCATGGAGCTGGAAGAACTATGAGTCGAAGTAAAGCAAAAAGGCAAATAAGAGGAGATTTCCTCCAGCAGAAGTTGCGGGAAAAAGGAATTTATGTAAAAGGAGCGTCAATGCCTGGTTTAGCTGAAGAAGCTGGATTTGCTTACAAGGATGTAGACGAAGTTGTAAACGCATTACAAATATCAGGAATTGGTCATCCAATCGTTAGAGTTAGACCCTTAGGAAATGTTAAAGGATAATTAATTAACTCTTATCTTATTTTTTTCTTAAATCTACAAAAGATATTGCTAATCCCTTCTTTCTTCCCCATGATTCTATCTTTTCAACAACTATCTCTAAATTATCAGTTTCTGCTCCTGCTGCTGGTTTGTGACCGCCACCATCCATCGATTGTGCCAACAAATCAACCCTGTATTTTTCCTTTTGCTCTTCTGTGAGCTTCTTATTTAATCTAAGACTGATTTTAACCTCTGTAGGATAAACTGTGATATAAGCAGCACCCATAGCTCCTCGTTTTTGAACTTCCCTCGCAACAAATGTAAGATTGTAATGTAATGGATTATCAATGATAACTACAAAATCAGTAATTTCAATTTCCTTTGCAATCTCCATAGAAGATTTTCTTGATTGCCGTAGATTCTTAACTCGATTAGCCAATTCAGGTTTCCATAGTCCTTTTAATCCTTCAAAAGCTAGAATTTCAACTAGTTCATCATGTTCTTGAATTGTAAAAGCAGTTTTGCATAAATCTTCAATAAACCATATTTTTTCATCCCAAGACAAATTTGAGAAATCATCTTGAAGTTCAAGCGGGGCAGGAATCTCATAACTAGCAGTATCCGTAATTTTGCTTATTTTGACTAATTCTTTAAGGTGTTCAGGAAGAGAGTCAGTGAAAATTGTTTCTATAAGATACGCAGTGCTAGGGGCACCAGCAACAAAATATATGCTATTTGATTTAACTATTTTTCCAATATTTGAGACGTGATGATCAAAGAAGTATTCCGATGTAGACGAATGAAAAGGCTCTAAATCAACAATAGCGAACCAATTTGCATCAGCAATCTTATCTATTATTTCTCTCTCCTTGAAAAGAGCGTAATCTAGAGGAATAAAAACAAGTTCCTTATCAGAAAATAAGAAGCGAATCAAAGCTGCAGAAATTAAGCCGTCTGGGCAATTAAAATGATAAGCAACTTTCTGTTGAGGTTTAGTTGAGAGCTGCAGGATTTCCTCTCTATATTTCTCCTTCTTAGTGAGAAGCTCTTTCAATTCTTTTGATGACATTGGGTTTCACATCTATTCAATATTTAAATACCTTTTTAGGTTATAATGGAGGATTTCTGAAACATCTTCTATTCCTATATTCTTCAAATCGCTAATTTTTTCCATTACTCTAGGTACAATTGCTGGTGATCCAATAATCCTCTCATTATCAATTGTATATTTAACATTTCCATCAGATTCAGTTAAAATCTGATCATTGGATATAGATTTTAGAACTTCAATGTGAGATGAACCAGTCAGAACAGAAGGGTTAATGCCAAAAAAGTATCCTCTCTCTATAAATTGTGAAAGAACCTTTTTCGGTCCTGAATACCAATGTATCAAGATATTGTCTGACTGAATTTTAAACGATGTAAGTATTTCAGCAACAAGCTCTTCTGCTCCTTTGCCATGAATATTAACTGGTATTTTGTGCTTTTCAGATAACTCTAAAAAGAAATTAAAATATTCCTCTTGGATAGGATAATATTCTTTATTATTAATAAAATGATGGTCTAAACCGATTTCTCCTAAGACTATATTTTGGTTATTCAGAACAAGTGAAACAAACCTTTCCTTAGTCTCCTCTGTTAAGTTCTTCTTCGCACTCCAAGGATGAACTCCAACTCCTGGAATGATTTGTTCAAACTTGGATTGAAGTTCAATACTTCTTAGACTTTCTTTATATTTGGTAGCAACACTTATGACGACTTCTAA
>JAGLTP010000396.1 GCA_023135215.1 Candidatus Heimdallarchaeota archaeon | reverse complement strand
ACAATGCATGAATATGTAATCTGCCTTTGCATTTGAACAGAGATCTTCAGTAACTATATAGTTCTTGAATGCTTCTAGTTTTTCTTTCTCTTTGTCTTCCTCACCCATAGATACGAACGTATCAGTTACAACTATATCGGCATCAGTTACTGCAGCAGGAGAATCATTTGTTATGACTATCTTTGCACCGGTGTCCTCTGCATAACCCTTAGCCAATGCTACAATGTTATTAGGTGGTTCATACCCTTTTGGTGTAGCTACAGACATATGCAAACCCATCTTTGCACAGCCAATCAGCAAGGAATTACAGACATTGTTTCCATCACCAACCCACGCTAGCTTTAATCCTGCTAATTTTCCTTTATGTTCTTCAATTGTTAATAAATCAGCTAAGATCTGAAGAGGGTGGTATTTATCGGATAGAGCATTAATTATGGGAACTGTAGAGTATTTTGCTAACTCCTCAACATCTTCATGTGCAAAAACTCTTGCTAATACTCCGTCAACCATTCTAGACAGAACACGAGATGTATCTTTGACTGTTTCACCCGCTCCAAGTTGAATATCAGAAGCTCCTAAGAAGAGTGCATGACCACCAAGAAAGTACATTGCTACCTCTGTAGAAACTCTAGTACGTGTTGAAGGCTTTTGAAAAATCATTCCAAGTGTTAAACCTGAAAGCGGTTTGTCTCGCTTATAAGCTTTGAAATTAGCTTTCAATCGTTTTGACTGTTCAAGAAGATGTCGAATTTCTTCTGCAGTATAATCATTCAAGGAAAGAAGAGATCTACCTTTTAGATTCATTTATTTCACAATCCAAAAATCGAAAAGAGATTTAAAAAATGTTCGATATGAATTTGTGTTTGTTCTTAGCTCGGTTTTTTGAGAAAAACCAAGTTTTAAAAGAAAGGAAGAAGAATAGGATTATGATAAGAATGGTAAGTTATAAACGACTTGGAATATCAACAGTAACTGGTGCAATACTGGGTGTTTTCTGCATACTTGGTGCTGTGCAACGAATTCCTGGAAATTTCAGTGAAAATCTTGCATATTTATTGGGCATTTGGGCAATGAGAGTTATACTGGGTATCGTTATTGGTTTAGCTGGAGATATAGCTATTTTTAAGGGAGAAAAATGGCAAAATTGGGTTAATGCAGTGATTCGAGGTATATTATTTGGTTCAATTTTTTCAGTAGCTATATTACTAATAGATCCTTTCAGGGATTATGCGACATTTGCTGCGGGAATTGCGTATGGGCCAATAATAGATTTAATAACAACTTTCATAATTTTCCTAATTCAAAAAAAGAAACAAAATAAAAAAAATTAGGGGAAGAAATACTCAATCATTGATTCTGTTGAATTTTTAACCATATATTAAAAACATTAATTTAGGTTAAATCAGTGCTCCAATAAGATAAGCTATAGTACCAATTTGCATTATTAAAAATATAAACATCCTAAGTTTTAAGGTATTTTCCTTTGTTTGATTCTTGAACAAAGATATTGATAAATAGATATAACCAACTATGGGGATGCATATTAGTGCAAGAAAGATATAATCAAAGTAGAATCTAGAGTCAATAAAAACGTAAAATGGTAGTGGATCTAAGACAATAATGATAAAATAAGCGAAAATTGATATTTTTGCTGCTTTTTGGGTTCCATATTTATTTGGAATTGTATTTACATTTAGTAGTTTATCTCCTTCGATGTCAGCAATATCAAACATGATTTCTGAGCCTAAACCTATGATAAAACCCATGATGGTGAAATAAATTATGATGGGTTCAAGAAATGAATCAGATATTAGTGAACCGAACAAGATTGTTGCTGAATAACTATATGCAATTAAAAGATTTTTAAAAAGAATAAATTTTTTCAATCCAAGACTGTACAAATAAAAAATTGGAAAATTTATAAGAGCAAAAATCATTGCTGTTGGATTCAAGAAAATTGATAAAATGATTACAATAACCGAGAATAATATCGCAATATACAGAGCAGTTCTTCGAGATATTAATCCTAATACTATTGGACGATCTTTCCTCTGGTTTTCTCTATCAATTTCAAAATCGAAATAATCATTGATTGCAAACGACCCTGCTACAGCGAAGAAGATTATTAAGAATGCAATTAGATATTCCCATTGAAAACCTGTTAAATCTTCAGCTAAAATTCCAGAAACAAATAGTCCAATGGTTGCAAACAAGCATAATTCCACTCGAATCAACTTAAAAAATCCCTTCAAAATACTTATCATATTTTTAAAAATCTAAAGAATTATTTTAAGTATAATTATCATCAACTTGGTTTTTGTATCAATTTTTGTTTATACCTTCCTCTTGCACTCTTGTCAATCTACAGGGATTGAGTTATTCATTGAACCATAAGGATTGAAGCTAAAGCAAGTCTGGTTCTATGGACTGATGAGGAACTTGATGTCTTTGTCTCTGAAGCTGAAAAATCTTATTTACCTTAATATTACTAGCAGGAAAATAAAAGGGAAAAGTAAAGAAGGTTAGAAGAAAGTGGGTTCACCTTCAAATTCTCTTTTTGGAGGTTCCATCTTCATAGTTTCTTCTGCAGATAGAATCTCTATCAATTCATACTTTGAAGTACCCAAGCCCATTTTTTCTGCAAAAACAACGGTTTCATAAGGATCTTTGTACGGTCCATGAACTCGAGTGAATGGATGAAGGTCTTCATTTGGATCAAGATTTACATGTTTGAAGTAAGGAGGAATGTTTTTCTCAATGATTTCTTCTTTCTTAATCAAATCAAGAGTTGCAGTTTCTATCGCTACAATATCTTTGCTGCCAACAACACCAATATCATCAACAATGGAAGGCTGGCCTAGACCCATACAATCGCAGTACGTCGTGATTTGTGTCAAGAAATTGATATACATTACTTTAGCAGGTTCAAAGGTTTTCAGTACTTCATTTGTTGCTATAGCCATCATTTCATTGAAAGCAGTGTAACTTTCACGAGGAAGTTTAACAGCTCCAAGACCTCCATCAACCTGCAAGCAAGTCATACATTGATGACAATCATGGTAGTTTCTTTTGAGGTCATCTTTTTCTTCATCATAACTAAGTGCACCATAAGGACAAGATTCAACAAGCTTCTTAGCTAGTTCAGGATTACCTTTTGCTTTATCCCAATACTCATCTAGACCAGACGCGCCATGGATTTTTCTCCAACGGGTTGGACCAGAATAACCTCCAAGAGCTAGATTCTTTATGGCCCCACCATATCCACAAGCACCATGACCTTTAGCATGAGATAAATCAACTAAAACATCTGCATCCTTCAAAGCTCCTGCAAGTTCCAGTGTATCTATTCCTCTATAGTTAACATCTACTGGTGTAGTATAACCGTCCTTTACACCTGCAATTGGTATAATAGGACAACCACATGTTTCTTGAGTGTAACCTCTGTTAACAGCATTATAAACAGAAGTGGGATTATCTGTAACAAAGGGATATCCTCCTCGTTTTTTGACTGCTTCCACTATTCTACGAACAAAGAAAACAGGAATAGTTTGATAACCATCGTTGAAACCAAGGTGCATTTTAACAGCAACCTTATCCTTCTTTTCAATGGGTGTTTCTTCAAGTAGAAGTTCTGTGATTTTGTCCACCTTTGCAGCAAAAGAAGCAAAAGCAGAATTTCTTCCATGTTGAACAGAACCAAAATAAACTTTAGCATTTTCTGAACTCATGGGTGGGACAACTATCAACAATTAATAAAAGATTCGGATAAAGTTTTTACTTAAACGGATATTAGTTTATAAATTAGAGAATCTGGAGTTATGTCGTGAAGAATGATTCTTGGATAAAGGGAAAGACTTGCTTAATAACTGGAGCAAATACTGGAATAGGGAAAGAAACAGCAAGGCAGATTGCTGATTTAGGTGCCAAAGTAGTAATGGTTTGTCGCAACCAAGAAAAAGGAAAAAAGGCTCGACAAGAAATCATTCAAACAACAAAAAACGAAAACGTTGAACTTCTACTTTGTGATCTGGCATCATTAAGTGATGTAAAACGTTTTTCTGAAGAATTTCTTACAAACCATTCTACTTTACATGTCCTGATTAACAATGCTGGAGTCTTTAATATGAAAAGAACAATAACTAATGATGGATATGAAGGCACTTTTGCAGTAAATTATCTTGCACATTTCTATCTAACTAGATTGCTTCTCCCTTTGTTAAAGAAGAATTCTTCCTCTAGAATAATTAATCTCTCATCTGATATTCATAAATACTACAAGATTAAACTAAAAGATCCTATGTTGGAAAAAAAATATAATGGACAGCAAGCTTACAGTAATTCCAAAACAGCGATGATTCTTTTTACCTATAAACTTGTGAGAGAATTGGAAGAATCAGAAGTAACTGTCAATGCAGTGAATCCAGGTCATGTTGAAACACAAATGACAACAGTTGGTCTACCAAAATGGTTTACAAAAATTAGAGATTTAATATTAAAACATCAAACCCCTGAAGAAGGAGCAAGAACTTCTGTTTATGTGGCCTCTTCGGATGATTTAAGAGATGTATCTGGGAAATATTTTTACAATTGTGAGGAGAGAAAATCTGGAAAAATTACAAATGATATAGCTAAACAGGACTTTCTTTGGGAATTGAGCGAGCAATTGATAGAAAAAGTTATTGAAAAAGAAAACTAATAAACGTTCATACAAGAAAAAACAAAAGCAAACAGGTTTAACAAATGCCCAAACCCTACAGCGTGATCACAGAAGAGATCAAAGATGCTTTAAAAGGAAAAGTGGGAGAAGAAAGAGCTAGAGAAATTAAACGGTTACTCAAAGAAATTCATTGGGATGTTGGAGATTATAAGAGACTTAAAGACAAGTTAAGACGTGAATTAGCTGAAATTGAGCAGGTCGAGCAAGCTAGAAAAGCTTCTCGAAGTCGTACAAAAACAAAAAAATCTACACCTCAGTTCTGTGTAATTGGAGTAGCTAACAGTGGAAAAAGTACTTTAATAAACAATCTAGCAGGAACAGAAATTCCGGTTGAATCTTATCCTTTTACAACAATTGAACCCCAATATGGGGCAGTAGAGTATGATGCAATTAACTTTCAACTTGTAGAAATTCCTGCAATTTATGATGGTTGTTGGAGCGGAGATAAATCTACTCTTGGTATGATTTACTCTACAGATTGTATTATGGTTCTAGGTAGGTTTCTAGAGGATTTTGAGTTGGTTTTGAAGGAATTAGCGGATCAGAATATAGAACTAATGGGAGAAAGAATGGGTGATGGATTTATTCAAACAATCCCAAGAAAGATTCCAGCATTCTTAGTCTTTGATAAGGATACAGCAATTTTACCCTCTTCTCATCTAAAGAAGATTTCATCAGATGACTTTGAAGGAATAAAACAAAATATGATTAAACTAACTAAACCTGTTCGAATTTACACCATGAACTCCTTCAATGAGATTGAAGAACAACCAATAGTGTTCTACAAAGATCAGGTTTCTGTAAAAGAAGTCATTCAGAAAGTATACAGAGTGAAAGAGGAAAGTTTCAAAGACGCGGTTCTACTAGAAGGAGGACCAAACGGAAGAAGAAAACGAGTAGGAATAACTTACGAACTTTCTGATAAGGATGTTATACATTTAACTTTTTACAAATAAAAATAAGAGGGGAGTAAAATTACTCGAGATTAGAACCACAACTTTCGCAGAATTTCGACCCTGCAGGTGGTTTGTGTCCACAGTAGTGGCAGTATCTTATTTCTCCTGCTGGGAAGATGACCTCAGCTTGTTTCTTAGACATCGGTTCAGTAAATTGAGCTGCTTGCTCATATTTGATTTCTTCTCCAAAGATGATTTCTCCTGAATCACTATCATAACTATATTGAAGACCTCTCTTTGTACGAAGGTCAACAAGAATACGAAGCATATTTTTTGGTTTATACCCAACTTCTTGAGCAAGATCCTCGACTTTGACTCTTCCTT
>JAGLTP010000395.1 GCA_023135215.1 Candidatus Heimdallarchaeota archaeon | reverse complement strand
TGTATTCTTTGGAGGTTTTTTATTTCTCAAGAAATTACAATCAAACAAAAATAGCTAAAAATTGGGGAATAATCTTTAATCAATTCTCTTCTCCTTTTTCATTCTTTAATCTTGTATCTGTCTTTATCTGCAAAAAACTCCATACTAGCATATCCTGCATGTATTTTTGCAGAATGAATCTCCCCCTCTAGGATGTAGAAACGATCCCCTTTAGTGTATGTTTGTTCCTTTCTCTCTACTGTTAAGGTAATTTTTCCTTCTAGTACTATTCCCCACTGTGCTCCGTGTGAATGTACTGGAACCTCTGCATCTTTGTTAAAATGCATAAAAACAATTTGATGATTCTTATCTTGGGATAAAAATGCTGTAAGTCCCTGTATTGGAATATCCGCTTCTGGTAGTTCTCTTATTGCTTCAGGAAATATCTCCTTCATGATAATCATGCTTTATTTGAAAAAGAGACATATAAAGATTGATGAGAGAATAGAAGAGAGACCTTATCTAGAGTTGTTTTTAATAAGCGAGGTTCAGCCGCTCAAAAGATTCTGTTATCTTACCACATTAATTATTTATATTGTGGTAAGATTTGCTCAAAACTTTTGCGTGTCGTGCAGGGTTTTGATAAACACTTGTCAATTTTTTTCTTTTTGTGCTTAATTACTTTTGTTTCACTAAGAAAGTAACACAAAATCGAGAAGTGATGCATGATGTACGACCCAGATCCAGCAGACGATGATGTTCTTCCACCTATGTGGAGCCCTTAAATTTAGGGTTCCCCTCATTATTTTTTTTTCTATAAAATTTTTAATCTTGAAAATACTCCATTACAATCTTCTTTTGTTGCTCAGTAAACACATCCAGAAAAGCTACTTGTTGAAACTTGTTTTCAGTCTTCTCTATTACTCTTGTCGACGATATAAGTGTTCGATACAATTGAATTTCTTCCACCATTTTCTTGAGATTATTATCTCTACATCTTTCTTCTAACGCTATGAGCTTTTGCAAGGTTTGAGGATTTGTTGGATTAGAAATGTATTCCTCAAGCAAAATAAAGAACTCTAGCCAGATTTTTAAAATAGGTACTCTGATTTCTTTTGCTTTATCTTTCATATTTTCAACGATATTAAGAAATTTATTCCGATTTCCCATCGCTAGATATACTTTTCCTAGCAATACATCTACATAAAATGGCTCGTACGCATACTCTTTGATTGTTTGTATTTTTGTTACTGTGTCTTCAGTGGCGTTGTATGGCTTTTGAGTGATTAACAACTGATGAATTAGTAAATTGACTTCCTCTTGTGCATCCTGTTTTTCCGTATCTAGCATGTTTTTGATATCGGTTTCATCAAAAGATGACTCTAGAAGTAAAGTCTTAGATAATTGGGTTTTAGATAATATATTCCTTGTGTTATCATAAATTTGTTTTAATTTACTATCTTCAAGAACTGAAAGATCTAAGTCCAATTGAGCAAAAATGAACATAAGTGTAGTATAAGAGCTGAAGTATATTCGTTTTATACCTTTTTCGAAGAAGTTGTCTTTAACTGAATCTGTTTCAACAAAATCTAAAAGCTCAATAAGAAGATCATATGATTTTTGATATTGTCCTTGAAGAGCATAGCATCTGCTTAATAACCTCACAATGTCTGTATATTCATACAATTCTTCCAATTTAATGTTGTTCTCTACGATTCTTGAATATGCGTTGTGTAGATATTGAATAGCTTCCGGGAGCCTATATCTCTTTGTAGCTGTAGTACCTGAATACCAGTAAAGAGAAATGTAATGTTTGTCGTTAATCTTTTTTTGAATTTTCTGTTTTTGAAATACCCAATGCATTAATTCATCTAACTTTTTTTCTTGGTTTGAGAATAAGTAGAACCTTTGGAGTAGATTTATCACATAAATCATACCTAGCGAATTGAAACTTTTTTTATGATAATAAGAAAGACAATTTTCCATATTTGAAATTGCAGTAGTGTAATCCCTATTAACAAATGACGTGAATAAGGTATATGAGTAGAAAGTTCTGTAAAATGTTTCAGGAAACTCTTCCTTTAGGGGAGAGAGAAGTTTTAGAGCTTCAGTAATTTTCTGAATAGATTTTTCATTTTCACCAATTATCTGGCTGAGGAGAGATTCCGCATTGAGAACTATTGCCAATTGTTCTACATCCTTGCCTTTGGATGCAATTTTTCTCATTGAATCAACAATTTCCTCTGTTTTGTTTATTTCCTTTTTATAATAGTAAGTGTGTAAAAAGAATAACCAATAAAGCTTGAAGAGGATTTCGTTATTCTTTTTTTGTTTAGCAATTTCTATTGTATGTTTAAGTAATTCTGCTAATTCCGTAGATCGTTCATTGAAACAAATAATTTCAAGGTCTAGGTAATATTCATGCAAATCAGACAAAGTATGGATTTTATCTTTGTTTACGAAAACTCTCTTCCGTATTTTATGAAACTCTCCAATATCTAGCATACTTTGTCCCCACGACATTTTTTCCTCGGTAATAACATACTAACGCAGTATATCATTACTAGAAAGGAGAAAATACTATAAAATATCTTCGCTCTGCTTTAACTATCATTGGTAAAACTTTTATCGCTCATCAGTGAATTAATGTTGGTAATAATGAAAACTTTAGATTCTCTGTGGCATAAAATAGAAACAGGGCCTAATCCTCCTGAAGAAATATATGTAGTTATTGAAAACCCTAAAGATAGTAGGAACAAGTATGAATTGGGGAAGGATGGTATTATTTACTTGGATCGAGTTCTTCACTCTTCTGTACATTTCCCTGGAGACTATGGCTTAATTCCTCAAACATATTTTGAAGATGGTGACGCATTAGATGTTCTTGTTCTCATCTCAGAGCCAACCTTTACAGGGTGTGTCCTTGCTGCTAGACCAATTGGGATTCTCCGCATGCGTGATGAGAAAGGTCATGATGATAAAATTTTAGCAGTTGCTTCTAAAGATCCATTCTTTCACAGTGTGTATAATTTAGAGGAAGTTTATCCACATACTCTGGAAGAAATTGCGGAATTTTTCAAGACTTACAAAGGTTTAGAGCACGGAAAGCAGGTTGAAGTCTTAGGTTGGGATTCCAAAAAAGAAGCATTCAAATCGATAACTCATTCAATGAATTTGTACAAAGAACTTTTTGGGGAGAAAGAATAAATAGCGTCGAATTCTTTTACCTAAGTTCTGTTGTCTTGTTTCAACAACCTCAAATGGTGTCCAAGCAAAATGTATTTAATTTGTTTCTTTTGTGCTTGAAACGAATTTACAATAAATGAAGTGATAATAATGACTTCTGAAGAATGTTATGGTTATGAATGTTTAAATGATAGGGATAAAGAGAAAATAAACGCCCTTAACAATCCTAAAGCTGTCAAGGTTGTTGATAGATTCTTAAAACTCTGTAAACCTACAAAGGTTGTTGTAATTGACGATTCACAAGAAGATATTGATTACGTTAGACAACTGTCCCAAGATCTTGGAGAAGAAATAAAACTAGAAATGCCTGGACATACAGTGCATTATGACTCATATTTTGATCAGGCTCGTGATAAAGGAAATACTCGACTTCTTGTTCCTACAGCTGAAAAAGAAGAATATGGAACCCACATAAATACAATTGATAGAGACGAAGGATTGGAAGAAATCCTTGATATAATGGATGGTTGCATGAAAGGAAAATTAGCAGTAATTCGTTTCTTCTGTTTAGGTCCAACCAACTCTCGCTTTTCTATATCAGCACTGCAAATTACTGATTCAGCATATGTAGCGCATTCTGAAGATATACTGTATAGGAAAGGATATGAGCAATTCAAACGTCTTGAAGGTTCAGAAGATTTCTTTTATTTTATTCATTCAGCAGGACAATTAACAAAGAAGAACGTAACAAAGAATATTGACAATCGACGAATCTATATTGATCTAGAAGAAAATAGAGTTCTTACAGTTAATAATCAATACGCAGGAAATAGTCTTGGTTTAAAGAAACTCGCATTACGTTTAGCTATAAATAAAGCACTAAAGGAAAACTGGTTAGCAGAACATATGTTTATTTCAGCTGTATACACGCTGGATAAAGGCAGAAAAACCTACTTCCTAGGAGCTTTTCCAAGTGCTTGTGGGAAGACTTCAACTGCCATGATACCCGGAAATACTATAGTAGGTGATGATATTGCTTATCTACGTCTTGATAAAGAAAATATACCAAAAGCTGTTAATATTGAAAGTGGGATATTTGGAATTATTAAGGACGTTAATCCAAAAGACGATCCAGAAATATACAAAGCTTTAACCTCCCCATGTGAAATAATTTTCTCGAATGTCCAGATAACTGAAGGAAAACCATATTGGCTAGGAATGGGTGATGATGTAAAAATACCTGAAGAAGGAATAAATTGGACATCTTCTCATCTTGGTGAATGGTTCGCAGGAAAGAAAGACAAAGATGGAAAAGAACTTAGCTTTTCTCATCCAAATTCCAGATATACACTAAGAATTGAAGAATTAGAAAATGCAGATGAAGCGCTACATGATCCTGAAGGTGTAAAAGTATCAGCCATTGTTTATGGGGGGAGAGACAGTGATACTTCTGTTCCGGTCTATCAGTCATTTAACTGGAGTAATGGTGTCTTTGTTGGCGTAGTATTGGAATCAGAAACAACTTCAGCAACATTAGGGCAAGCAGGTGTACGAAAACATCAACCTATGGCTAACTTAGATTTTATTATTGTTCCACTTGGGCAATATTTCCAATCACATCTTAACTTCATAAAAGGAGTGAAAGAAGAGAATCATCCTCTTATTTTCTCAACTAATTACTTCCTTAAGGATGCAAAAGGAAAATATTATGATGAAATTCTTGATAAAAAGATATGGTTGCTGTGGGCTGAAGGTAGGGTACATGGAGATTATGACGCTATAGAAACGCCTGTCGGTTATCTTCCCAAATATGAAGATTTAGTAGATCTGTTCAAAGGAGCATTTAACATAGATTATGAAAAATCAAGATATGAAGCTGAATTCTCTATAAGAGTAGGTAAGTTTCTAGATAAGTTTGACAGAATAGAAAAATTCTATGTTAATGAAAAAGATATGCCAGAGGAATTCTTCATTGAGTTAGAAGAACAACGTAAAAGATTACTTGAAGCTAAAGAGAAATATGGAACTGACACAATCTCTCCATTCCTTTTCTCTTAATACTTTTTTTTATTGGATAATTGTGGGGAATAAATAGGATAAGTAAATATCTATATTGATTCAATTGACAATTGGTTATTTACAAGAAGAAGAAAAAGAAAAGAAAAAAATAAACGTCGTTGCATTGATAAATAGTGTTATTGGAATACCTACAATTGTCTTTTTGATCTTTCTAATCCTAAAGGGATTTATAGCTGATTATTTAATATTTGCATACTGTGGTTTAGGACTTTTAGCATTAGGTGTCTTTTATTCTTTTTATAAACTGATAAAAGGAAAATAATATATTTTCCAAGCACCACTTAGAATATTTCTAGACGCCACTAAATACATATCTAACACAAGAATAAGAACTAAGATTAGCTATTTATCGAAAAAAAGAACTTATGCCGACAAAAAATGTTTTTTTCTTAATGTAAGCTACCAATTTCGGTATTTTTTCGCAATAGCTATTTATGTCGGATGTTTTACGAAAAATGTATTTTTTAAAAAAATACTTAGTCAATAATGAAATTATAGTAAATATCAATCTAAGAGCTAACTAAAATAAATCTAGATTGAAATCTATGTTGAATAAGAAATATTTCGAAAAAAGAAAAAAACCCTTAAGAAGTAATTCTGGATTTGATGATTAATTATATATTTTAAAAAAAGAATGTTGATCTTAAGTAAGTAAAGACAATCCTGGATTCTTTGTAAGTACTTCTTAAAACTGGTAATTTGAAATTATATCTGAAAACATTCAAATAATTTTTCACAGGAATTCCATTATTAATATATTAAAAAGAAAATAATAGTAGATACAACAAGAGAATTTCAGTGAATGGTTTTGGTATGCGTTTTTTATTCTTCTCGCTTATTTGAACAAATATTTTTTCGTTATTTCTTTATAGAGAAATAGATTTCAATATGAATTGATTCTCATTAAAATTAAAATAAATTTCATATTTTTTGTGAACAACTTTGATTATCATACTTAATAACTAAAATTGTATTTGAAATTATATAATACAGAAGAAGTTACACATACCTTTCCCACAAAAAATCGTGATCTATTATCTCAAGGTCTGTAACTAAGAACATCATGATCATTAAGGAATTGCTACTTTAAGACTTTCTAAAATAGGCAAAAATCATTATACATCAATATTACAAAAATAATACGCCATAAATACACTCTTTTTTATCATAAATGTTAATACTATTATTGATATCCTCCTAAAATGATGATTGAAGAAATTAGAATCTTCTGAAGAAAATTGATCAGATAGTAGACTCTGAAACAAGAAGACTGAATGACCAAATAGATGAATTGAAAGAAAATCTGAAAGAATTCAAAGAGACACGAGATAGCTTCTCATCAATTAATGAACAAATAAAAGAACTCTCAATAAAAGTAGGTGAGTTAACATATGAAAGAAATCAATTAAGAAAAACAGTTGACAGTCTCAATTATTTGGAAAAGAAATGTTCAGAACAAGATGAGTTAATTGGAAAATTAACTCAAGAACAAACAGGATACATTTTCACGATTAAAATCATCTCTAATTGGATACCAAGTCAGAAAGAGAATATTGACGTTCTTGTTGCATTGTCTTCAGCCTTAAATCATGAAGCTACATTTGAAGAATTGTAAGAAGAAACAACAATAGCATATGTTACCTTAAAGAATAGAATTATCCCTATACTTCAAGATAATACATTAATTCTTGCGGATAAGAATAAAGTAAAATTAACAATTGAAGATTTTGATAAATAGTACTTGGCTGGATGGTTGAGATTTCCGCAAAGTTAAATAATGCAAAAAATAAAATGATAACTGCATGAAGAGAAAGATGAAATCAAGACGTGGAGTTTCCAGTATCATTTCAACTTTAATAATCTTCACAATAATGGTTGCTGCTTTAGGTTTAGCTTTTTCACAGATTATACCGTCTCTAGAAAGATTTCAAACAGAAAGTGATTTGACAGCGGCAACAAATGCGTTTCTATCTTTCGACTCAGAGATAAAGAAACTAGTCAATACTCCTGTAAATTCTTCAAGTGTGGTTAGATATAACCTTGGAAATGGAATATTAGATTTGGAACAAGAACGAGAAGTCTTTCTGATTATCAATTCTGGGGGAAATGAATTATTTAATTATTCATGTCACACAGGAGAAGTTGTATATAGACTCAATGGAAATTTCAGAGGTTTGGGGGGTGCCATATATGATTTTGGAGGACCTGAACTTCTAGTTTATTCTCTGAACAGAACAGCTCAAATGACAAACATTGTACATCAATCCTTTGATGACTATAAGCTTCTAAAAATGTACTATAGTGTTTTTCTTAGCATAGAACAAATTAGCGAGAATGATCTCGAGGTTAATTTCATTATTATTCATTTAAACACATCTAGAATCTTAGAAGGTCAAAGCGAATATTTTCCAATCATTAATACACCTACAAAAATTCAAATAATTAAAATAAACCAAGTAATAGAACCATATGATTTAGGGAACAGAAGTGATGATTTAAGAGTAGAGGCGAGAACATCAAGTTTTTCTCAATCTATCCAATATCCCATAGCACCTTTTACTTTTTCATTAAGCTTGAATTTAATTCATATTTACATTGACTTTCGCACTGTATAATTTTCATTATAATAATTGGTATTAAAAGTAGGATTTATTAGAAATAAGAGATTCTAATATTTAGCGAAGTTTCCTCGTGTGGGACTTGACTTAAGCATACTGCCTTGAATGATAGTCTCATTTCGAAACTTCGCTATTTTCTTTTAATAGAAGCATTAGTTTATGACAATCTACATTTGATAATAATGTCGATAAAAAAACTCATAAGCGTTCAATTATCTTCTTGTTCTGGTCAAAGAAGATGGACAAAATAATAAAATTTGAAGGTATATCAAAGAAATTTCAGTTATTTTGGGAAGATGTTGTAATCTTTGAACAAATTGATTTAGATATAGATAGAAATGAACTAGTTTTATTATATGGACCAAGTGGGAGTGGGAAAACAACACTTCTAAATCTTTTAACTGGATTATTAGAAGCAGATGAGGGAGATATACAGGTAACAGGTTTGTATTTAGAACTTATAGATGATAAAGAGAAAGCAGATTTTCGGTCTAATTATCTTGGCATAGTTTTTCAGGAGAATAATTTGGTTTCTACATTAACAGTAAAAGAGAATATAGTTTTATTTCAGGAATTATGTGGGATTGAAGAAGAAGATAGTGAAGAAAAAATCGATAAATTACTAGAAAAATTAAAGATAGATCATAGAAAAGAAAGTTTTCCTGCACAATTAAGCGGTGGGGAGAAAAAGAGAGTAGCAATTGCAAGAGCATTATCTAATGACCCCTATATTTTGATATTAGATGAACCTACTGGAAATTTAGATTGTGAATCTGTAGATCAGTTGTGTGAACTAATTAGAGATTTGTTTCTTACTACTGATATTACTATTGTAGTAGCATCACATGATCAAAAAATGATGGATATCGCAACTAGTATATATAAAATAGGGTCGAAAAGTGTTGTTTTAGAAGGAGTACATGCTGAAAGAAAGAAAGATGATACCATAAAGTACAGACCAATTGATTCGTTAGAAAAGATGAGGGAAGAAGAAGAATTAGTTAATGTAGATGGAATCCCCTATACAGAAGAAGAAATTTTAAACATGACAGAAGAGGAACTGCTTCTATTAGAGACAGATAAGAAAGAAGATGAAGAAAATTAGAAACTAAAAGAGGAGAAAGATATGATTGGACAATTGAAATTTGCCTGGATAGATTTTAGACGATCACTGTTAGCTTCAGGTTTCTCCTTGATAAGTCAGATAATAACATACTCTGCAATAACTATTAGTATTGGTCTATATTCAGCTTCCAAACACTTTCTTAATTACTCAATGAATTTGATATTCTATAATTCTTTTAGAAATATAACATTACTATTCATCGTTGTTTGTGTAATAATAGGGGGTGTAGTAACCTCTAGATCAATTGATCTAAAAATACAGAGTCAAAGAGACGACATTGGAATAATGAAAAATGTTGGGGGGAAAAGCAAATGGATATACAGTTACTTTATTTTCAATCAGCTACTCACCGCTGTGATTATGTTAGTATTAGGAATGATTTTGGGGATGATTTTTCTAACTGTTGTTTTTGCTTCTTTTAAATTTCTAGTCTACCTAAAATTTGTGAAATTTATACCAATTTTCATTTCAAATATAGTAATTATAGTTATAACATACATTAAATCACATTATACAATAGTTAAATTCGTAGGAGAAAAGGACTTTGAACAATCTTCTAGTAAACTAAGTAATTACAAGAGTATATTTGAATTCAATA
>JAGLTP010000394.1 GCA_023135215.1 Candidatus Heimdallarchaeota archaeon | reverse complement strand
AGCTTACTCATCGATATCTGATTCTAATACGTTTTTTTATCTTTATCCCTTGTGACTTTGAGTTATCGAATTTATGGGAAAGACTAAAAAAATACAACTCGAATATCTATCTATGCCAATTAATTACTCTGCAATCCTACCTCATGGATTTGATCTGATACCTGAGTTATATCCAAACACTGGTGAAGACTGGAAGAAACTGATTAAGGGAATGGAAGATGTAGCAAAAGAAATATTCGCATGTAAACCAGATATTATTGTAATAGCGTCTCCACATAATCTAAGGATAGATGGACAAATAGGAGTGATTACAACAGAATGGTGTCACGGGACTTGGTGGAATGAAGAAAAAACCAAATCAGTGGAATTGAAATTCTCTTGTGAAAGAGAGTTTGGATTAACACTTTATGAAACTATCAAGCAAGCTAACCTTTCTGCTGTATCAGTTAATTATGGGGCTGCAGATGGAGAATTCTCCTCGATGATAATGGATTGGGGAACATTTATTCCAATGTGGTTTATAAACCAAGTTTATACTAAGAATAAACTAGAAATCCCTCCAATGGTTCTCATTACTCCTTCTAGAGAAATTCCTTGGGAGGACTTAATTGAGGTTGGTAGAATAATCAATCAGCTGAGTATTAGTGAAAACAAAGAAGTAGTTTTTATTGCTAGTGCAGATCATGGGCATGCACATGATGAAGAAGGACCTTATGGTTATAATCCAGCTTCAAAAATGTTCGATGACAAAGTTTGTCAAATTATACAAAGAGATGAACTACACAAACTATTGGATTTCACTGAAGTTTTTATTGATCATGCTAAACCTGACAGTTTGTGGCAGATGCTAATTCTACAAGGCATTCTCGAAGAAACTTATTTAAGAAATAATCTGTTTATCTATGAATGTCCTACATACTATGGTATGATAGTTGCTTCATTTATTAAAAGAAAATAAAAACTAAAATTCAATAGTTGTACTCATAATATTTGAAAGTACTATAATTTCATTCTCTTCACTATATTGTTTATAAGAAAGAAAAACCTTCAGATTTTGGCCTAAGACAACACTTTCATTAAAAGTTCCAGATAGCAAATACTCCCCAGAGTTTTTTAGATAGAAATTATATCCACGAGTATCATTCCTAATTAAGTATTCATAGGTAGTTTCTCCTGGATCTATTTCAAGATAAGAGAAATTCCAACTTGAATCAAAAAAACCATTATAATCACTATCAACTATTATTTGATTCACAAAAATAAAATCCTGTCTGAGGAATAAAGGGATATTGTGATAATTATGAATGAAATTAATGTAAACAAAAAAAGATGAATTAGAGAAGATCTCTAGATCGAGAATCTGGATCGTATTACTACTATTCCAATTTAGTCCAAATGAATCTGAAGCAGAAGAATTTGTTATTGTTAAACCGGAAAAAATATTTGAACCTTGAAGCATGAGATTCGAAGGTAATCCAAAAACTATCAAGAGTAAGAAAAGAGTCATGATGTGGCTTTTTTTGGTTTTCGTTATTAAATCCAAAAAGTCAGAATCTTGCTTTTCTTTTTTTTCTTTCTTCATCTTTCTCTTCATAAGAAAATACAATATAAGAGATGCTAATGATAGCGGAATGATGAAAACAAACAGATAATTTAATGTGCTCAATACAAGTTTTCTTTCTGGATTTATTCCTGTCTTTCCAAAAATATTTTCAAGAATATAATTTAATGTCAAAGAAATTGTATCAAATTGATCTGCCCAGAAAAAAATAATGAAAACAGATAACAGAATAAAAAATGATGATGAAATAGTATATTCAACAATTTTTCTGGATTTATTCTGTGGGTAAATTGGTTCTATAATTTTATTTAATAGAAAAACAAACCCCATAAAAAAACCGATTAAAAGAATTATGAAGATTAGATAAATTATAAACAAAGAAGCTTCCCAGTCAAGAGTTAAAATCTGTAAATTAGCAGCTAAGAGCATTCCTAACAAACCAGTTGAAAAAATACCGAAAAAAGGGAAGAATGATGTAACTCTCGAGAAGAATTTCTCTTTTGTAGTTTTTTTGTTTTTCTCAAAATTAGTAAGTTTGGTTATTTCTTTACGAAATTTCGAAAGTGGGAGAAACAGAAGAAATAATCCAGCTAAAACTAAACTTAAATGAATACAAAACTGAAGAATGATATAAGTTGGATTTATATCTAAATTATACATTGTAGCTCTTCTAAGAAACATAAATGCAGATCCTGTTCCATGAGAAGAATATTGTATTTGAGCTTGAAAGCGTATAAATTCATCTATTCTTAAGATTGAAAAAATAATCAAAAATAGACCTATTTTTCTTGGATGAAATCTAGCTTGAACTATAGAAATAAGTATAATCAAACCACTTAAAACTAATAAACCTAGTTGGAAATCCAAGTCTTTCAAAATGATAAGTATTATATTAGTTTCATTTTGTAAAATTCCGATATTTGCAATTAAATCTTCTTTGCTAATAAAAGTATTCTTTAACTCTAATTTAGCTACCCAAATAAAAGGAACAATAAGATAAGAGATTCCAGAAAAAAATAACGGAATAAGAAAAAATAAATCATACATTCGTTTTTCGCAAAGATACTTTCTAGATGAAATTTCAGAATTATTTGTATTAGTTATCAATATCTTATATATGTTTTAATCTCATTTAATTCTTTGTCTTCGAAAACCTCAATAATTTAAATTGATTTTCAACCTTTTATGGGTTAAAATTAAAAACTCCAATTCTATTTTACCTTAGAAGGTGTTTTAGTTGAAAAGGAACCATATTGGAAAAGAATTCATGGAGAAAACTAAATATGAACATGTTTCTACTTCAGATCAAAGAACAGGACTCCCTCAACCTCCATTAGAGCTTGAATATGCACACAAAATGAGAAGTTTCGAATTACCTAAACCTCAAGAATTGAATATCAAAGATTATTCACTTAGAAAAGCTATCGAAGAAAGAAAAAGTGTTAGAACCTATTCTGATGATCAGTTAACATTAGAAGATCTTTCATGGTTATTATGGTGTACTCAAGGAGTGAAAGAAGTTCGACAAGAATCAGCTACATTGAGAACTGTGCCCTCTGCTGGAGCTAGACATGCTTTTGAAACATTTTTACTTGTCAATAATGTAGAAAGCTTAGCTCCAGGTATATACAGATATGCAGCACTTGAACATAAATTGGTTGAATATGTTTTTGAAGAAGGTATTGCAGATAAAATAGTTGAAGCAGCTTATAATCAAAAGATGGTGAAAAACGATGCTGTAACATTTATCTGGGTTGCAGTTCCTTATCGTATGTGTTGGCGTTATGTAGAGAGAGGGTACAGATATTTGCATATAGATGCAGGACATGTCTGTCAGAATCTCTACCTTGCTGCTGGAAATATAAATGCTGGAGTCTGTGCTATCGGAGCTTTTCACGATGATCAATTCAATGAACTAATGCGTTTAGATGGAGAAGAAGAATTCGTAATTTACTTAGCATCTGTAGGAAAAAAGAAATAAAAAAATGATATAATTTTCGCAAAAATGATATGGAAAATTATTGCGCTAAACAATTTAATACTGCTGTTGAGTTGTACTAGTAGGACTAGGACTTGGTGCAGTTATTTGTTCTTTATGCGCTGGTCGTAATGGTTTCCAAATCCAGAGTAAAACTGCACATAATATGAAGACCGCTAGCAACCAACCCATTCTAACTGCATCAGCTAACCAATTCTTAACATACCCTATAGAGAATATAGCCCATACGTAAGCTACTGCAATTGCATTTTTTACTCTTTCAAGAGCATATTTAAGTCCGTAAACTGTGAAAGCTAATACTCTACATATCCCACTTCTTTCATTAGTTTCACAAGTTGTCAATTTTTCTTCCTTCCATTTTTCAACTTCAGGATATTTATTCTTCTTGTATTTGATGCCTTCTGGAAGTTTCTTTTTTTTCCATTTTTTGAATTCTGCTATCTCACTCTTACGTATTTTAGCACTATTTTGTACTCTCTTAAGGTACCATTTTAATACGTCACCATCTTTCAAAGTCATTCTAATCACCGTTATTTAACACAAAACTCTTGGTAAGAATGTATTTAAACATATGTAAAATCTCATATCTCTCTCTATCAAGAGAACGATAATCGCAACCAATATTTTTTAAATGATTAGGCTTTCTTAATG
>JAGLTP010000393.1 GCA_023135215.1 Candidatus Heimdallarchaeota archaeon | reverse complement strand
TATAATGATGTAGAATATACACTCAATATGACACAAGTAGGAACGACATCAACGTATACTGCAAGTTTCAATCTGGCTAACATACCACTAGACAGTTATGGAACCTATGCTCTCCAATATCATATTTTCGCAGAGGATGTTGTAGGAAACAATGTTACAACAACTGTGAATAGCTTATCTGTTCTCTATCAAAATCCAAGGGGAGGACCAGGTGGTTTTACTGGAAGCTGGGGTGCTATAATTGGCGCATCTGCAGGTGGAATTGTAGCTATTATTGCAGTTCTTTTCTTGTGGATCAATCGTCATACAATTCAAACCTTCGCTAAGAAACAAACCTTCAGACGAAGACTTAGAGATTATTTACGAGAAATAATAGAGGATATAAAGAGAGATGGTTTGGAAGGGAGATATAAAGAAGGATTGTTAAAGACGTGGATGGTTGTTGAGGGAATAGGAAGGGAGTTCTATAATTTACCAAGATATAGGAGTCAAACTCCTATGGAATTTTCACGATTACTTGCTCAGAAGGGTAAAATTGAGCGTGAGCTCCTATTTACTCTTCTAGAGTATTTCACAAAGGCACGATATGGATATGAAGAAATCACAGAGAAAGATTTCAATTCCGGTATCCGTGCTCTCTTAAAAATAGTAGATAAAATCGAAGTAGGTGAAATGCAAATTGAGTCATAATGGAATCTTTGGATTCTTTAGAAAAAGAAAACAAGTAAAATCTCTAAATCAAATGTTTACTTCTGTAATGGCTGATGTGAGAATCTTTGAACAACGACAAGACTACAAAGGTGCAGTAATTGCGTCTTTTGGAGGATTAGCTAGCATAGCAGGAGGATTGTTAAGCATGTCCAGATCTCCTTCTCAAACAGGTAGAGAATTTGGGTTTGCTGTTGCAGGTAGAGCCAACATCTCTAATGAAGTAATGGATGAATATCTTACATCATTTGAAATTGCTAGATATACTGATGCTGAAATTACTTATGATGACTATCAAGAAGCAATCCAAAGACTAGATATCTGTTTCCGTGGAATAAGAGAACAGGGTGTAGAAGTTATTGAGCCAGCAAAGAAACCAACAAAGAAACCAGTCAAGAAGAGAAAAACAATCAAGGCGAAGACCTAGAATAAAACTATCATTTACGAAATATTCGATAGCGATGTTTATTCTCTTCATGATCATAGTAGTACCTATTTTCCTAGGGATAGTAGGTTTAGGTGGTTATGGTACAAAATTCAGTATATATAGTGAAAGTTGGGACGGACTTTCAAGTTTACGATTAGCTTTAGAAGCAGAAGGTTATACTAACGTAACAAATGGAATGTCATCTCTTGCTGTATTAAATAGAATGACTGAACCAGCTGTAGTAACGATTATAGGTCCTGCTGCAAGCTATAGTCAAATTGATACTATATCTGTCGCAACATTCTTAGCAAGAGGTGGAAGTTTAATTGTTGCTGATGATTATGGTTCAGGGGCTCAAATTTTCCAACCCTTGTTTGATATCCTCAATACCTGGGATGAAGTATCACAACTTAGTGGTGGCAGTATTCCCTCTCTGACTGATCTTTTTATAGGGAATCAAACTGATTCAGGGAATGAAACTATAACAGAAGCGAATCTACTCTTTGAAATGATTGGGATGTTGAAAGGTTTTGCTTTTAATGGTTCTGTTCTTATGGATGCAGAAAGCTATACAACCAATCCAGCTCAACCATTGTTAAAGAACATGGAAACCTCTAATCCTCTAACTACAGGGATAACTCTAGGACTACAAATGGAATTTGGCACAGTTTTAAGTATAGCAGTGAATCACTCAGAGTACGTTGATAGTGGACCAACTGAAACAGTAAAAACATATCGAACGGATTGGATGCCATTGCAAGCTGTATCCTTGGAACTATTTGGTCATGAAATACAAGATCAGTTTCTACCATTCCTGCCATTTTATACATCAAAATCTGCTTGGATGGAAAAAGATTTTCAATCAGCTAAGAGAGGAACATCTACTCCTGATATTGACGAGTGGGGGAATGTAATGTTCGCACCAATTATGACATTACCAATTGGTCTTGGAAAAATAGTTATGATCGGTGATCCTGATATTTTTATCAATAAATGGATTGATAAAACTTCTGAGAATGATAATTTAATCTTTACAAGAAATCTGTTTAAATATGTAACAGAGAACATGAATGCAACTAATGGACCAAAAAGCGTTCCTATTATATTCGATGAAGGGCATGCACACCAAAAATTCTATAGTGCTTCAATTTACTCTATAATTTTAATGAAGTTAATAACAGAAATGTCAATGTTTCCACTATATTCACCTTTCATACCTCTATTTCTTGCAGTACTTGCTTATCCTCTAATTCCAAAGAAGACTCGACTAACTCCTATTCTATGGACTAAGTATAGAGGAGAGAAAGGTAAGTCGAGATTTGAAAGAGAGATACGGAGAATAGTGGATACGGGAGCGTACAGTGAAGCAGTAGGCTTATTGTACAGATCCTTGTTGAGGGGGTTAAGAAAGGTGTCAAAACAATCGATGGTGACACCAGAAGAAATAGTAGACTTTTTCATCGCAAGAGATCCAGCTCTG
>JAGLTP010000392.1 GCA_023135215.1 Candidatus Heimdallarchaeota archaeon | reverse complement strand
CATTCCTAGTTTTACATCTGGATAATCTATTAACACATCACCAATG
Organism: Candidatus Heimdallarchaeota archaeon; assembly: GCA_023135215.1. Next base: position 6,395 of record JAGLTP010000392.1, on the reverse strand, counting down.
TTTGAAGCTGTTCCATCTCCTCCCATTGACAAAATAGTTTTGTAACCTTCCTCTATTGCTTTTTTTGTAATAGAAACCTCATCCCTTGGTTTCTTTGTTATTTCATAAGCAATTTCTCCAAAATGCTCCTTGATCGAAGGTAGAAGTTTGTTTATTCTCTTACCAGCTTTACCTGAACCTGCATTAGGATTGATGATCAAGAAAGGTTCGGAATCCATTAAGCTTTAGATGTTTAGGAATTATATAAAATTAATCTCAAAACAATATAATTTTTATAATCATTTTAGCAATCAGACATAAGATGAGTGAAGAGATAAAAACTTTGCAGGAGATTTCAAATTTTACTTGGCCTCCTAAAATAAGTTTAAACCTAAATGGTTGGAAGATTCGCATTTCTGAGGGGATAACTAAACGAGTAAACAGCGTTTCTCCAGTGGAATATTCCGGTGGAAATCTAAACGAAGACATACTAGCAGTTGAGAATTATTATCGAGCAAATAATCTTCCTTCGATATTTCAATTACACGACACTTTTGAACCAGCTTCTCTACAAAATAAACTTCTTTCACTCGATTATGAAATAAAAGATGAAACAATTGTTATGATGGCTAATATCGATGAAATAAACCTTTCTTATCTAAACGAAAAATTTGAGTTTCTCCTCTTGGAGGGTGAATTAGATAAATGGTTGACTGAACTGCAAATAATCAATCAAGCAGATAAACCACAGATTGATGGAAGGAGAGAGATTATTGGTAGAATTGCTCAATCTAATGTAGGCTATTTCATAGCTGGAGATAACGAAAAAACAGTAGCTGTTGGTCTTGCTGTTCTCCAAGAGAATTACATGGTAATTTACAGTATGTTTACTCATCCAGATTATAGACGCAAAGGAATTGCACAGACTATATTAGCTAAGATGATAGAATGGGGAGATGTTAATTTGGTAGACAGAGTTTTCTTACAAGTAGAATCAGAAAGTGCATCAGCAATAAATTTATACAAAAAAGTAGGGTTCAAGGAGAAATATCGTTATCGTTACCTGATTAAGGAGTTTTGAATGATATTAACTCGCTTCAAAATGGAAATTCATTATTCTGTTGCTGTATAAACTCCTCAGAATATATGAAGGATTCTTTGGAGAGAAAGAAAGTAATGGGAATTCTTTTGCAGGTAAATAAGCCCAAAGGAATTTAATTTCATCTTCTGTTAGTTTTCTTCCAAAAAATCGTAGTTGAGTTCTGATGCTATTATCTGGATAATGTTGATCAATTAGCTTTGAGATTTGGTTCACATCGGTTATATCCAGCTCTTTGACTTCCATGGGTAGAGTTTCTATTTCTTTGAATCTTACATCAAAATAATCATCTTCTAAATTAAATAATAAATAACCCTTTGGTTCAATAATTTCCATAAAACTAGTTCTTTCTAAAGATCCTGTATAGTATACCCTTCTATTTTGCAAAGACTGAGCCCTATGAATGTGACCTGATAAAATCAATCTAACATTTTCCGGTAAATCCGTAGTAACCAGTGTATCAGATCTATTTTTGAAAACATGCTGGTGGGGGCCAAACATAGCTCCATCAAAGAGTTGGTGACATAGAATGAGAAAAGATTTTTGCGGATAACTTTCAGCTAAACTATTTGCTTTTGACAGAATTACTCTTGGATTCTTACCAATAAATGGAAATCCAAGTATTACTAAATCTTCTACTTCAATCGCAGAGAATTTACTAAGTAAATGAATATCTTTATCGATGAAATTTAATAATGTTTCAGGAAGTTTTGATCTGTCATGATTTCCTGGAATTCCAATAAATGGGATTCCTTCTTCAGCTATATTTCTGATCAGGTTATAAGCTTCAGAGATTATTTTCTTTTTTGGTTGAGATCGATTAAACATATCTCCCCCATGGAGGACTAAGTCTACTCTTTCTGATTTTGCTTGTTGCATTACTTCTTGATAAACATCAAACATCTTTTGAATAGATTGATTCTTAGCTTGTGATGTTCTTCCAAATTCATAGCCAAAATGGCTATCTGCTGTAGCTAAGATTTTCACTATAATCTCTACCCCATGATGTTATCTTTCAGTCATAGATTTCATTATAAAAACTGAAATAAACATAAAATAATGACAAAAATTCTTTAGGAGACAACTCCACTTTTCTCGAACTCCCATAATTATGTTTTCCTCAAACATATCGTATATATATAAAAAAAGGACAAATATAATAAGAACATTTGAACGGGGGTTCAAAATGAAGGTTTATAGAACACTAACAATAGTAGTTATTACAATTTTTGGAATAAGTATCCTGAGCACTGGTGTAATTGACATTGTAGCTCAAGATACAATTGCACCCACGCTATCCCTAGTTGCTGAATATAATCCAAGTATCATAATTGATGGAGATTATGGTGATTGGAATACAGCTAACGAAGGATATTTTGACATCTATGAATATGTTGTTGGAACAACTACCACTTTTCAGAGTGCTTATACCACATTAACAACTGTCATTAATTTCGCTTACAACAATACTCATCTTTTCTGGTATCTATACATACCAATCGATTTAGGTCATGTGAAAGCAGCAGATATACACTTCTTTGGTAAACCAGGACAAAATGATGGAGTACATATGTATGCTTATTATAATACTTACATGGACTTAGCTTTTCCAGATGGTGGTGAAGAATCAGCACCTATGAATGATGAGTATTATGGAGGTACAAATGATGCTCATTGTTCCTTGATATATACAAGTTTAAACGGTTCGTTTTTTGAAGGATCCAAACTCCTGAGATCAGGTGACACTGCTGGAAAAGATATATTCTTAGATTATGGACAAGCAATTGCAGTTGAAATTGCAGCATGGATAAATATCTTTCCTGAAGACAATGGACCAAACTTTGGAACAATGATCCCAGAAGAATTCCGCTATATACGAGTGGATATTGGAGATAATCTTGGAGATCCATTAGAATTATATGATGGACCGATGTATCCAGGATCTGTTGAAGGGTCTGAATTTCAAGCTCCTTATACTACAAAAACAATTATCATTGATGGAGTGGCTGATGAATCAGCTTGGGATGATGCAATGGAATATCAGTTGACATTATCCTATCTTAATTGGAGCACTGGGATGATAGATTCGAGTCTAGTTTGGAATGTCACAATGTTAGTATGCCATAATGGAATCAACATGTACTTCTACTTTGATTTATACGATGAACTTGAAACACCGGGTGATTGGGTAGGAATTTTGATTGGTAAAGGAGTTGATATGCTAAACTATACAGATGGAACTGATTTTGTTATGTTGGGTAGCTATGGCTATCTTGACGGGTTCATTCCTGGAGGTCTAGGTGAACCAACAGCTGATGAAGAAGTTGGGGGTATGAATGATGGTCAAGCTAATGTAACCTATACAGGTACTCACAGACAAGTTGAGTTTTCCAAACCTCTTAATTCCGGTGATTCAGCTGGAAGGGATGGGGTATTCAGCGCAGGAGACTATATCTACATAACTGTAATTTTAGCTCAAAATTCTGAAGATGGACCTAACTACTTTGACTTAAAAGATATAGATGGCAAACCATATTTCGTCATTCATCCTGTTAAGTTACTGAATGAAGGTGAAGAACCTACAGATGATGGAGATAATGGCAATACTTTCACTATAGGTTTCAGTGCTACAGATTTGTTGATAATCACAGCTTCAATAACACCAATTATTGCATTAGTATATCTACGTAGAAAGAAATAATTTCATTCCTTTTTTCTTTTTTTGTTTTTTTAAAATAAATCAGCATCCTTTAAACTGCAAATCCACAAGGGTTTTCTCTCTATAAATAAGAAGAAGCTTTCAGAGAAGGTTTCATCAATTTCATACATTTCTCTAAGATTGTCATCTAAGCCTAAAACAGACATTTTTTCTTTAATTTCTATTTTAAGAAAAGAATCTACATTTAGAACAAATGTATTTTTCTTTACAAGATTTTGAAGGAAATCATTTATTATTTGACCTTTTTTAGTAAAATGAATAACCCACTTGTCATCGTCAATGAAAGGTCCAGCTACTACATCTACATGTTTTGAGTATCGTCTCAGGAATTTCAGTGATTCTCTTGATGTAACTTCAGGTCCTTCCCTACGCAGTGATATTTGGGGATTAGCAGCCATTAAACTTACAAAGACTCCAAAGTGTTCATCGGAGACAAAAGGCTTAATCCTCTCAAGTAGATAATTGTTATTCCTTAATTCAGTTTCGAATGATGATCTTATGTTTAGAGCTTTTTGCCAGCATACTTCAGACTCTTTAAAATCTCTGTCTATTGTTAAAACAACTATTTCTCTTCCTGAATTAACTATCTTTCGTACTAAATCATCAAAAGGAGGAGCTTCGCATAATTGATCCTCGAAAAAGCTGATTAAAGGATTGTAGAAGTAAATATTTGCAGCTGCAACAATTGAATTATACTGGTCTACTGAAACACTAGCAGCAACATTGTCTTTTGGATTCAGTGGATCTAACACGTATAATGGATAATACCCCACTAGAAGTTCGCTTGTAAGAAAATCAACATCTTCAGTTTTTTCTTGATTCTTCTTAAGATCAATAATGGTTCTTGGTTTCCAGTTTCTTATTGCTTCTATAGCTTTTCTAAAAGTACCGTAGAATATTATTAGTAACTCACAAAGGTATCCGTTGAATCCGATAGCTCCTATTTCACTCCTATAGACACCTATTGCTTTTACGAATTTCTTGAATAAGAGCACTTCTTGTCTTTTTTCTTCTTTCATATGAGTCAGAATATATTGAGTATGCATTGGAATTAAATCGAAAATGGAAATTGTTTCTTCTCCAGGTGATACTTCAAAACCGACAAATAAGTTAATGAGTTCTTCATCAACTATCATACGTAAATATGGCATTTTACCAGTATGTTTTTCAACAGTAATTAGCTGTTTCTTAACTCTATCTTTTTTCAACCTTTGAACCAAAGCATCTAATATTTGATGGACTTTTGCTTTCTCTGATCTCGATAGAATTAGAAGTAAATCAAAAGTCTCATCTTCACTTAGATAGGTCTTTCGAATGAATGATCCTTGAGTTTCTACTCTTCCGATATAGCCAAGAGAATTCAAATCCATCTGGATTTTTTCACTTAATATTGACAAGAGTTCTCTTTGTTTTTCATGTTGTTCCCATTGAACTTGAATTACTTCTAGTACTTTCTTTTCAACTTCATCATGATTAAGAGTCTCTTTCTTTTTAGCTACGTTTGGAGTATTGGATTTACTCATTTTATCACTTTTCTTATTCTATTTTTTTGCGTGAGCTTCATGTAATTTTGTATATTGAGGTCCTTCCGGTTTTAATATGGATTGTTTTAAATTTATTGTGTTGATTTCTTGAATTCCACAAGATACTTCAGATTGTTGTTTAATAACTCTAATTAATTCTTTTCTATTCTTAGCAGATTTCACTCTTGCTATTGTTAAATGTGGCTTAAAGGAGCGATTATCAACTCTAAAACCGTTTGTCTGAAGTTTTTCTCTAAGAGTTTTCTGAATTTCCTTGAGAGGTTCAATATCCCCGTCTAATTCACAGTAGACTACCCTGACATGATTCTCATTAGGTAGAACATTTGGATTTTTAACATTCAGTTTAATTAAATCAAATTCTAGCTCCTCAAGAATTTCTTTTACTATTGCAATTTGATCTTCAGTAATGTCTCCAAGAAATTCTAAAGTAATGTGCAAAATACTAGGATTAACTAGTCTCAAATGTGCTCCAGAAGAACTGATTTCATCTTGTAAATCTTTTATTCTTTCCTGAATGAGCTTATCTGTGAAATCTACGGAGATGAATGCACGAACCATAATTTATTGGATTTTTTAATATTTTATAAATATTTATTCAGTTCAGAAAATTAATCAATTAACAAAACTTTTAACTACAATCTTTATTTCCTCTTTGAGCTTGATGACAAATCGAATTACTAGAGTGATTGGGGTGACAGGTATGCCTGGTTCTGGGAAAAGCTTATTTGCACAGTTTGCGACCCAAAGAGGCTATAAAACTGTCATTATGGGAGATGTAATTCGAGCGAAAGTTGTTGAGGAAGGATTTGAACCCACTCCAGATAACACACAAAGAGTAATGGTGCAAGTCAGAGAAAAAATGGGAGAAGAGGCAGTTGCACATCTTACTTGTAAAGCAATTGATAGTCTAATAGAAGAGGAAAATCATAGAATAATTATTGACGGAATCAGAAGTCAAGCTGAAGTTGATTATTTTAAGAATCATCTTAATGACGAATTTGTTATAGTAGCAATTCATGTGGATCCCAGTTTAAGGTATGAAAGACTGAGATTA
>JAGLTP010000391.1 GCA_023135215.1 Candidatus Heimdallarchaeota archaeon | reverse complement strand
ATCGAAACTTGTATTTACAATCTTCTCGGTATTATTCCTGTGTTTGAAGAGAGAAAAATCTTGAATCATTTCTTATTAGAAGCTGAAAATCTACCTATATCTGGACTTGAGAAATTCTTTAATTACATCAGGGCAGTGGAAATCTTAGATGCGGTAAGATTTTGTGCAACATTAGATTACTCTAAAAAGAGCGTTGTTCTCCATTTTCATAAACAAGCTCTTTTTGCAAAGAAATTTGCTGTAGTTACATCTGACACATCTTCTCCTTTAGGAAATGTTGAATTATCAATCAAGGGGAACAATCCAGAAAAAATCCTAGATTGGCTAGCACCTCTAACAGTAGAGGGTAGAGAAACAAGAAAAAGAAGTTTTAATGAAATCAACAATCTTTAGGGTCTAAAGTAATTCTTAGACCATCTTCTGCGAAAACTGAATTAGGAAATATCTGCTGAGTTGATTTTAAAGATTCATCCAAGTTCTCGTGCAAAGCAGAAATGTGGGTCATCACTAGTTTTTTTGCATTAGAAAATTTGGCTACTCTTGCAGCATCAACACATGTTGAATGCAGATATTTCTTTGCCCTCCTCTCTTCAGAAGGTGGATAAGTTGCATCATGCACTAACAAATCTGCATTTGAAGCCTTATTAATTACATTTTGACACAAATTAGTGTCTCCAGAAATTACAACCTTCAATTGCTTAGCTTGAGAATCGTCCATAATTTCTGAAGGATAGATTGTTCTTCCTTCTATCTCTATGGGAAAACCGCTTTGAATTCTGTTCCATAGCTTACCTTTGGGAATTTTCTTATTTTTTGCTTCTTCTACATTGAATACTCCTAAGGGCTTGTGGGTTTCAATTTTATAACCGAAACTATTTTCTGAATGAGATACTCTAAAGGATTCTATATAGAAGTCATCATTTGATGTTACTATTCCTCCTTCAGTTTCTATTACTTTTATTTCATAATCTGGTCTTAACCTATAAGCTAAAAGCAGCAAGAATACAAAAGATCTGGTCCATGGAGGTCCGATTATAGTAACAGGAGAAGAAATATTATAGAAATCTCTTGTTGTTAGTAATCCTATCAATCCTAAAGTATGATCTGAATGCAAATGTGTAAGTAATATGGTTAGGTTCTTCATTCCAACTTTGTTCTTAACCATTTGAAATTGTGTTCCTTCCCCAACATCAAATAAAAGAATGTGTCCTCTATATTTCAGGGACATTGCACTCTGACTTCTATTTTCTTGAGGTGGAGCGGATGAAGTACCCAAGAATGTAATAATCATTTTATCTGACATTGTATCACTTAGCAACCATAATTCTTCTAGTTAAGGATTTATGAATCCTTGCATCAATCATAGAAACGATTTCATAGCCTACTTTTTTAACTATTTTTTCAGGTTCTATCTTCTTAGGGGAACTAAATACTAAGTACCGTCCTGGTTCTAATATTGTTTTTGATTCAAGTAGAAAGTCATAAAGCAAATCTTTTACTTGCTCTCCATGAGTTGAGGATTGAATAGCGTAAGGGGGATCTGTCGCTATTGCATCAGCTTTCTTAAGTGTGGATTTTCTAGAATCACTTCTGATAATAGCAAAATCCCCTTCAGAGAATTTCTTTAGATTTTTTACAGCTCCCAAAACTGCTTCTGTTGATATATCAGACCCAAGAGAGTAAGCACCTAGAATTGATGATTCGATTAGGAACCCTCCTCCACCACAAAAAGGATCGAAGAAGATGTCCCCTTCCCTTACTCTTGACAAGTTCACCAAAGCTCTAGCGAAATCTGTTTTCATTGAACCCGGTCTAAATGATGGACGTTGGTTTGGTTCTCTCTTACGATAGGTTTCTCTATTAACGCTCCACAGCTCTAAACCCAGATAGAACTTTTTATTATGAATAATCACACAAAATTGATAGTCGGGATTGGTGAGATTTACATTCAAGCATTTGTTTTCAGATTTATTATAGATATAACTTCCTAAATCTCTTTCAATATCCATTCTTGAAATTTTAGTTTGTTTTTTTCCTATTCGATTTGCTCTTACACAGAAGGTTTTGTTTTTCTCAATTTCATCGAATCTGAATTCCTTTGTAATAGAGATTGTTTCATCTACAGTTCCTATAGCTATAACTTTCAATAAAGAGTGCAAAAATGCACACCTAGATGCTGCTTTTGAAGGATTTTCAGAGCTGTCAAACAAGATAATTTGATTTTCAGAGAATTCTGTTTGATATTGCGTATTCTCAGCTTCCATACAAGCAAAAAATTCTTCATATCCCAAAGGCAAGAACAGACCACGAACGTATGCTAAATATTTATTCATAGATATTTTTCCTCAAGTAAATCTGTAATTGAATTTGCAATGTCTATAGTTCCAACATCGTCCCTTTCAATGGTATTTGATGATATTATTTCATTTACTCCTAATTCTTTTATTTCGTTGATCACTTCTTCTGATGCCAAATTGTGAATACAGAAGAAAATTAAGCTTGAAGGTTTATTTTTTAATACTAATTTAATAGCATCTATTGCTGTTCCACCTGAAGAGATTATATCATCGATGAGAAGAACATCCTTACCCTTACAATCAATCTCTATATCTTTAATCGAAATTTTATGAGTATCTGGATCGCGATATTTTTCTAATGTCAAATACGGGAGATTTAGGATTTTTGAGGCTAGTTCTATATCCTCAATACTTCCTGAATCAGGACCTATTATCAACCACTCTTTATCTTTATATTTCTTAATTTCCTTTGCTAAAAATGGAATTATATCTAAATCGAATTTTTCCATATCAGGAGCAGTTTCAAGAAATGCTTCGGAGTTATGAGCATTAATGGTGATTAGAGCATCTATTCCAGAATTGTAAAATAGATTCATTGTAATATTATGTGAAACAACTTCACCATCTTTTCTTCTTCTATCTGATCTTGCATAACACAAGTATGGAACAATTGCAATTACCTTACTTGCGCCCATTTCCTTTAGCGTAGATGAAATTAGAAGAATCTCCATCAATCTTTTCTCTTGAGGTGGTGCAGTGGACTGAACTATTGCTATTTCTTCATCTACTACATCACCAACAATCTGCAAGTATGTTTCTCCATCACTGAAATATTTGAAATTAAGTTCTAGAAGAGGTAAGTTCAGTAATGAAGCTATTTTATCACTTAATTTTTTTGAAGCTGGTCCTGGAAGAATTTTCATTTCTACATATACGTATAAAATCTATCAGAATTTAAACTTTTTATATGATATTTATCGAAAAATCAATATCCAAAAAATCTGAAATTTGACCAAAAACATATCTTTATTAACGCAGAAATAACATAAATATTGAAAACACAGTATAGCTATTTGTGATAGGCATGGGCGAAGTTAAAGAGGTTACAAAAGTAAAATCTAAACGAGAATCATTGTTAGACATCGAGTTTAATGATACTAGTGAAATCTCTGTACCTCCTCGTTTAATTGATCAGGTTATTGGTCAAGATAATTCTGTGGAAATCATTAAGAAAGCTGCTCTACAACGCCGTCATGTTCTACTAATCGGTGAACCTGGAACTGGAAAGAGTATGCTTGGTATGGCAATGGCTGAACTTCTTCCAAAAGAAGAATTAGTTGATGTTTTATGCATCCCTAATCCAAAATACCCTAATCAACCTAGAGTCGCCACTTTACCTGCAGGACATGGAGCTAGGAAAGTCGAAATGGATGCAGAAGTTGCAAGAAAAAGCGGAAATAAAAGATTTATAATTTCATTAGCTATACTTCTGGCAATTATTGGATATGCTTTAATCGCTACAGCTGGAAATCCCGCTGTACAACCTCAAACCTTATTGATGGCGATGTTTGTAGGATTCTTTATTTTCTTCATGCTCAATCAATCAAGAGGGAGAACTGAGATGTTAATTCCTAAATTATTAGTGGATAACAGCAAGAAAGATACAGCACCATTTAATGATGCAACTGGAAGCCATGCAGGAGCATTACTAGGAGATGTTCGTCATGATCCATTCCAAAGTGGAGGATTAGGAACCCCTCCACATGAAAGAGTCGAATCTGGATTGATTCACAAATCAAATTTAGGAGTCTTATATTCTGATGAAATTGGAACACTTGAAATGCGTACTCAACAAAAACTTCTAACTGCTATGCAAGAAGGAAAATTGCAAATTACAGGACAATCAGAACTCAGCAGTGGTGCAATGGTTAGAACTGATCCAGTTCCATGTAGTTTTGTTTTAATTGCAGCAGGGAATATTGAAACAACCAGAAATATGCATCCAGCTTTACGTTCGAGAATCCAAGGATCTGGTTATGAAGTCTACATGAAAGATACAATGCCAGATACTCCTGAAAATAGAAGAAAGCTTGCTAGATTTTGTGCTCAAGAGATTGTCAAGGATAGAAGAATACCTCATTTTACTCATGAAGCTGTTGAGGAAATGATTTACGAAGCACAAAGAAGAGCAGATAGAAAAAGCCAGCTGACACTAAGGTTAAGAGAACTTGGAGGTTTAATTCGTGCAGCAGGTGATTTATCAAAGGAAATGAATGAACCTCTAGTTACTGCTGAAACAGTTCGATCAGCAAAAACTCTCGCAAGAACACTTGAAAACCAAATAAGTGATTCTTACGCAGATGATAGAAAACTCTACAAAATATTCGAAACTGAAGATGTTTTAGCTGGAAGAGTGAATGGATTAGCTGTTATAAATCAACGATCCGGTATTGTCATGCCCATAGAAGCTGAAGTTGTTCCTGCTTTTAGTAGAAGAGAAGGAAAAATTGTTGCAACTGGACAATTGCGAATTGTTGCTAGAGAAGCTGTTCAGAATGTCTCTGCAATCGTCAAGAAATACGTAGGTAAGGATATATCTGATTATGATTACCATATTCAATTTGTAGGTGCTTATGCAGGAGTTGAAGGTGATTCTGCATCTGTCTCAATCGCTGCAGCAATAATTTCAGCAATGGAAAAAGCACCAATAAGACAAGATACAGCAATGACTGGAAGTTTAACTGTTAGAGGAGTGGTTATTCCGGTTGGAGGTGTTACTGCTAAAATTGAAGCAGCGGTTGATGCAGGAATAAAACGAGTAATAATTCCTATTCAGAATTTTGACGACGTAAAAATTGAAGAGAAATACAAAGGTAAAGTAGAAATAATTCCTGTTCGAAACTTCCATGAAGTTTTACGCGAAGCACTTTCACCAGATTTTCATTATGTTGCTGATAAATATGAGGAACTAGCTTTGGATTTGCCTATTTCAAAAGAGAATAATGAGAAGAAGAAGAAAACTAAAGCTAAGTGATACAAAAGTGATGTTATCATGACTTCTGCAGGTTTTTACCATTATTATTGTGGAATCACAGCTCAGCCAAATGATAATGAACAATATGAGGATTTCGGAGAATTTGATATTCACTTAAATCTTGTTCAAAGTGAACTCGATGAAAAAGAACCAAAAAGGCAAACTCATCTAGAAACCAATTACTTTCATGAAGAGTGGGTAGAGATAGTTTTACGTTTTAGAGTTTCTTTCAGAGATGGTTCTGAGGATATTAACCGATATATTGATCTAGTAAGAGAATCAATAGAAAGTCAACTTAACGTAGCAATTGTAGATTTTGATATCGAAAATATAATTTAATATTCCTAAGACATCATGATATTCAAAGGAGTTTGACATTTATTACAGTGACCTTGTAGAGATAATCTTCTAGCTTCAGTTCCAATAGAGGTTCTTTTAATCAATAATTCTCCACATTGAGGGCAGTATGTATTTCCTGAATCATGATCAGGAACATCATCTAGATAAACAAACTGTAATCCTGCTTCCTTTGCTATATCTAGAGTTTTTTCTAATAATTCCAGTGAAGTAGGAAGAAGATGTTTTGTTCTATGTGCAGGTTTTAATCTTGATAAATGCAATGGCACACTTGGTGAGAGTTCAGTTTTTATCCATTCAGATAATTTTCTAACTGATTCTTCAGCGTTATTGAATGTCTCGTGGATTACTATTGATAATTCAATCAGCTTTTCCATTTCATGAATAATCTTTATTGAGTCTTTGATATGTTCGAAATTTCCACCACCACATAATTTGAGATAACCTTCATCATTGGTAGCTTTAATATCGATTTTAACAGCATCAACAAATTTTAAAATTTCTTTCAAGGGAGCTTCTTTGAAATAACCATTTGTTCTTAGTAGTACTTTCAGACCTCTTTCCTTTGCTAATTTTGCGGTGTCTCTTACCCATTCGTAAGAAATAAGAGGTTCTGATTCTCCGAAACATATAACCTTTGAACCTGAAGCCATCCCAAACATAATTGCTTGATCAGGTGCAAGTTTTTTTGTAGGATTTTTCTCAGGATCTATGAAGGCTTTCAGAGGTTCAGGACAAAAATCGCAGTCAAGATTGCAGTTAAATGTTGCAAATGTTTGCGCTCTTGAATTAGGGAAAAAATGATAAATATGCTGTTTTTCTATCAGATCTATTTTCATTTCTGTAAAACCATAATTTAGGTTATATAACTTTCCAAAAATATTCTTTCTAGCTTTACAAATTCCCCTTTCCCCAGATTCTAATTTACATTCATGAGGACATAGGTGGCAACGTACTATTTGCTCATCATAATCAACTAATTCATAGTACTCTGCTTCATGTAATGTAGATTCAGTCATTAGATTCATGAGAAGAGTAAATCTTTGTTTTTTAAATTTATTTAAACTTGCATTAATTCTTTTTGTGAGTTTTCGAAGAATCAAAAAGTATTTCATTTAATATGAGTAAAATTCTTCGATGTGGGCACTTTTACGTAATGACGCCATGTCTGTTTGGCAGCAATTTGAACTAAAAGATAGATTAGTCAATTACAGGGAAATCTTCCAAGGAAAAAGAACTCCTAGATATAAACTTGCACGTTTATTTTATGTTCCTGTTGATGAAAGGAAATCTCTGAAAGATCTCTTGGATATACATGAGCATTATTACCCAAAATTCAAGGAATGGTTAGAAGAAAAACAAACACTACCGTTGGAGGAAGTTGAAAAAGAAGTTTTTACTCAACACAAGGAAGAAGAAGTACATGAGAATAACTATCTAAAACTCAAGGTTATGATTACAAAAGATATACTTTCTGCCTGTGAATTTTGTGAGAATAGGTGTCGAGCTGATAGAGCTGGAGGAAAAATAGGAAACTGTGGTGTTGATGGGCAAGCTTACATTTCTTCAGCTTTTGTCCATATGGGAG
>JAGLTP010000390.1 GCA_023135215.1 Candidatus Heimdallarchaeota archaeon | reverse complement strand
AATTGTCATTCAATTTCTCCAAAGAAACAGAAAACAAATTTATTTGCTCTAGCTACCATACTGAACTCTATTGAATTTAATCGTCTTTATCATATTTTGAGTATTGAAAAGGGAAGAGCTTATGCGCAAATTGACATTGAATTTCTTTTGAAGATGCCAATTCTAGCACTTGAGGAAGAGGAAGAGAAAAAACTTGAGGAATTTTATTTGGAGAAAAGTAAAACTGCAAAGAAGGGAGAGTCATTTGTAAGTTTTTCTCTCTCTGATTTAATTTAGAAAACTTAATTATTGATTAATTCTTTAGAGTGTGTATAGCATCTAATCAAGGTTTAAATCATGCTCAAAAAAACTACTAAAAATATTCAATTCCTCTTGATTACTCTGCTACTAGTTTTTTCATTTTTCGCTCCGTTCAATAGTACAACAGCTGTAGATATAAATGAAGTTGAAAATCAAGAATCTACTCAACTAAATGGTCAAAAGCTAGCTGAGGTACCATATGAGGATGCACCACAATTAGATTATATCAGTAAAAGTGACATGGATGTTTTTACTACTGCTGATAGATTCGAAGGATATAATCTCTTTATTGTCAATCGCATGTCTGGCTTGTACGATATTGTACTAGTTATAACCGATATGGATGGAAATGTGATAAAAGAAAAATTTCTAGAAACAATAAGCAGTGTAGCATATGTTTCTGCTGAGTTCATAAATGCTACTCATATTTTATATGGATCTCCAGAAGGAGCTAGACTTTGGAATTACTATACTGATGAAGATATTTACTTAGGATTTTATGGACACCATGAGTATGAATATAATCCTCTTCAAGGAACGTTTTTCTCTTTCAAGAGACATAAAGTCGATATAGATGAGATAACTTGGTTATTCGACTATATCAGAGAATATAATTCAACAGGAGGTATAGTTTGGGAACTTAGTACGTATGATTTTCAAACTACTACTATGTGGTGTCCTTTTGGTGATTCTATTAATGGTGATCGAGATGTTTCTCATTCCAATTCAATCTTTTTTGATGACGACGAAGACATGATTTATTTTAATTCAAGAAATACAAACACTTTCTACAAGATTGATCATAATACAAGCACCGTTGTATGGGCTCTAGGAGAATATGGAGATTTTACTCTTTATGACTTAAAAGGCAATGTCAAAAACAATTTATTTTATCATGCTCATGCAGTTGAAAAGATTGGTGATAATAAATTTCTCCTATTTGATAATGATTATCATAATCAGACTGATTCCTCTAGCAAAATATCCAGACTTGTGGAAATCACCATAGATGAAAATACTATGACTGCCAATGAAACCTGGACATGGGAAGCTCCAGCAAACTACTATAGCGGTTACTGGGGTGATGCTGATCCACTTCCAAATGGGAACATATTTGGTACATTTGGAACATTCGAGCATGGTAGCTATATAGGTATCGGAGCAAGAATGATTGAAGTTAATCCAGAAGGAGACATTGTTTGGGAAATAAATTTTCCTATGGCAAGTTATAGATATGGTATTTACAGAGCTGAAAGATTTGGTTTTTCTCCTTTTATTAATGCTTCTTCTGAACTCTTTGCAGGTTCCGGAACAGATGTATCAGCAACCTTTCAAACATGGTATAATTTCCGATCAAAGACAAAAATAACGGGAACATTTGACCTATATTTAGATGAATCTTTAATTAATACAGGTCCTGTTCAATTTGATGAATTTTGGCGCGTAAAAAACCTCACTTTTGATTTAGGAGTCTTACCTGATGGTCAACACAAC
>JAGLTP010000039.1 GCA_023135215.1 Candidatus Heimdallarchaeota archaeon | reverse complement strand
ACTTTAGACAGATATACCATCTTACAGAGTGAGACGATTGTCTCAGGGGCATATATAAATATATCTTTTTGCGTGAGACAGTTATCTCATTAAGAGTGAGAATACTTAAATAAGTAGAGTAAGATGGTATAATAGGAAGATAATTAGTTGATAAGAATGGATTACGAGGATGTAATTACATTTGTACCTGAGAATGTTAAAGTTGTTTTCAATCCTCGAATCACGGAGATATTAACAGATACAAATTATGCTCCTGTAATAAAAGCACTTACAAAAAACTACCTTACTGTAAAAGAATTAATTGAGAAATATGAAGAGATAACAGGGATTGTTAAATCTCCCAAGACAATGTATAGATACCTCAAAGAATTAAAAAAGCATGGTGCAATCATACAAGTTGGACAAAGAGTAACTAAAGGAAAGAAAGCAACTGAAGCTCTATTTGGTCGAACGGCAAAAATAATCTATTTTTACCAAGCTGATCGGGACTTTTGGACTAGTGAAGAATTCAAGCAGGAAAGCGAAGAAGTACTGAAAAGGATGGCTACAGTTTTCAGCAAAAGATGGGATATCCCTAAACCAAAGACGGATTGTTTGAGACAACTGTTGATACAAAATGATGATTACATACCTAACGAAATAAAGAAAATAATGGAAATATATGTTAAACAAACAGAGAAAGATGATCAGGAAATTTCCAGCCAAGAGATGTATAGAATTGTAAATCTAGCAAGATCTATTGTTCCAATGCTGGAAACAGAATATCTTGAAAAAGAACTAAAGAAATGTTTTCCATCCAAAATCAAATCTTAGTTTTACTCGATTGCAGTATACTAAACATAAGTATAATTTTTATAATGGATATTAACCTCAACCTAATGGTTAGACGTCCACAGAAAGAGTACTGGCTTGAAAACGAAACAAAAAAGAAAAGCATTGAATTACCCAATGGTGCAAAAATAAGAGTATTATATCTTTCACCAGATGAGGAAACAGAGGAAACAAAGGACATTATTTTTTATTCGGGATTCATATCGTACATTTATCTGTGGAGAGAGTCTGTTAGAAAATTGAGAAAGAATCACAATCTGATTTTCATTGAAACCAGAGAAAAAGAATTCTCAGCATTCCCCCCAGATCAGATAATCTATAGTGTGGACACATTAGGAGAAGATTTCGTTCAAATTGTTAAAGAGCTAGATTTGGACCTTGGTAATTGCGTGGTAACGGGTTCTTCAATTGCATCAGTTGGAGTTTTAGAAGCAATGAGTAAAAATAATATCAACCCATTTTTATCTGTTCATTCATCTCCTCAAACAACTTACAAAGCTAATAACAAGATAAACATC
>JAGLTP010000389.1 GCA_023135215.1 Candidatus Heimdallarchaeota archaeon | reverse complement strand
TCAGAACTGTAAGATTCCAATTCTTCATTCCACTTACTATTAATTTTCTTATTGTTAAAATATACTCCTACGTTCAGATGTTGGAAGAAATGTGTATAGAGAAAATCACCGAACAAGTAAGAAAAAACTACATTATCAATCGATTCAAAGAACTTTCTCAAATCGAATAGAACTTTAGATTTCTCCATTTCATTTACTCTGTGATATGTTTCCATTAATTATCGTTTAATCCAAAGAACCTTTTAAATTTATAGAAGAAGAGTTCCTATATCTCGAATAAATTTAAGAAGAAGAAAGCTAAAATGGTCTCAAATTAAGGAAATGATCAGAATGACATATGATATTGTTATAAAAAATGGAACAATAATTGATGGGAGTGGAAAAATAGGATTCAAAGCTGATTTAGCTATTCAAAATGGAAAAATAGCTAAAATAGAATCTGAAATAGAGGCAACAGCAGAGAAAATAATTGATGCTAGCGATTTAGTTATCTCCCCTGGTTTTATTAATATTCATTGTCATTCCGAAATGAGTATAGAATTTGAAAACAAATTCCAATCTGTAATTAGGCAAGGTATAACCACAGAAGTAATCGGTCAATGTGGGGCTTCTTTAGCTCCAATAAGTGAAGAAGGTCTAGACGTTTTTGAGAAGGATTTAGAATCTTGGTTACCTCCTGGCGGAGAAATAGATCTGAATTGGAGAACATTTGCTGAGTATCTTGACAGAATTGAAAAGAAAAGAACAGCAGTGAATATAGTTTCTGTAGTAGGTTTTGGTACAGTTAGAGTTGCTGGAGGTCCCGGATATGAGGATAGAGAACCAACAGAACAAGAATATATCAAGATGCAAAAATATGTTCAAGAAGCTATGGGGGCTGGGGCGTTTGGTATGAGCACTGGTTTGATTTATTCACCACAGGTTTATGCTAAAACTGATGAAATTATCAAACTAGCTAAAGTAGTAGCTCAAAATAAAGGTCTATATTTTTCACATATGCGAGATGAAAGTTCTGATAGTATAAATGCTCTAAACGAGTTTATCGAAATTGTTGAAAAATCAGGTTGTAGAGGAGGGCAAATTGCTCATCATAAAATAGCAGGTCCTGAATATTGGGGATTAAGTAAACAGACTCTTAAAATGATTGAGGAAGCGAATAACAGAGGTCTAAAGATAACATGCGATCAATATCCATATAACAGAGGAATGACAGGGCTGACCACAGCTCTTCCACCATGGGCACATGAGGGTGGAATAGAAAAAATTGTGGAGAGACTTAAGGATCCAGAAATTAGAGACAAGATGAGAAAGGATTTAGAATCGGCATCCGCTCCTGGGTGGGAAAATTATCTGAAACTTCTTGGACCCGATAAAGTCTATATCTCTCAGGTTAAACTAGAAGATTGGAAAGATACAGAAGGGAAAAGCATTGCGGAAATTACTAAATTAAGAAATAAGAAAGATGATGTTGAGACAATCTTTGATATGTTACTTGAAACAGAATGTGATGTTGCAATAACCATAGAAAGCATGGGTGAGGAAGATATCAAAAGAATCATGACAAGCAAATATTCAATGGTAGGAACTGATGGAACTGGTGTAGCTCCAACAGGAATAACATCCTATGGGAAACCACATCCAAGATTTTATGGGACTTATCCAAGAATCCTCGGTAAATATGTTAGAGAAGAAGGATGGTTATCACTTGAAGAAGCGATATGGAAAATGAGTGGATTTCCAGCGCAAGTACTTGAACTGAAAGATCGTGGATTAATCAAAGAAGACTATTGGGCAGATATTGTTGTATTTAATCCTGAAACCGTTATTGATAAAGCTACATTCCTGGACCCTCATCAGTTTTCTGAAGGTGTTATTCATGTGATAGTAAATGGAGAGATAGTCGTGGAAGATGAAGAGCAAAAAGAAATACTTCCGGGAAAAGTATTAAGATTTATTTGAAAAATGTCTTCCTTCACATAATTTTTAAAAACGTTTCTCCCTTACCTACTCTAATGAAGTATAATTCAAACTTGCTAACAGCTCTTGGGATTATTGTTATTATCGGGGGTTTTAGTACTCTATTTTGGTATGTCTCTTGGGATGGTC
>JAGLTP010000388.1 GCA_023135215.1 Candidatus Heimdallarchaeota archaeon | reverse complement strand
TCTTGAAACTAGAGTATGGAATAGTAAAGCATGCTATCTCGTATCTCTTGATCACTAAAACCTGCATTTACTCCAACTATCATACGAATAACATCCATTGTTTCAGCTAGTTTTATTTCAAAGAAACCTATAATTGAATCAGAATTAAACACAGTACCAAATCGGAATGCTTTACGCCAAGTTTTCAATAAATATCGCTCTACTGCAAATTCGAGAGTATGCAAGGGAATTTCTTTCTGCCCTATATATTTAGAGAAAACAGCAGAATATGGAAAATAATTATATTTTTCAAGTACTTCAGAAATCGAATTTGAATTAAGAGCCTTAGCAATAAACTGATTTGGGAGGATATATCTATAAGCAGGAATATTAAGAGCCAAACACCTACACAGAGAAAGTATATTTTTCATGTTAACATAAGTCTCATAATGAGGTGAAACTTTAGGTAAAACAGAATATACATACTGATCTATTGCAGATTCTAAAGGAGTGAAACGTTCAGTTTTCTTAAACTCTTCAAAAGCTCTACGTAGTTGTTTTTGCAAAATAGGTTCTTTTTGTGCTGAAATAATTTGTTGAATTGATAATGAAAGAAGTCCTTTGTAATAATCTAAGGAATAATTTGCAACAGGAATCAAACGGGCTATTATGTGGTCATGATCCATATCGATGTGAATTCCATGAAGGATTATTCGAAGATTTTCAGCATTATATCTTTCGCTGAATAACTGTATTTTTCTTTGCATTGAAGAAGAAGATTGCTTGTAGAACTTAACAAGAAGGTCTGCATAAGAGTTTTTGAAACTTCTTGCTACATCAGATATTTGTGTTTCAAAGCTCAGATCACCAATAATTGAGTCATAGGGAGTTTGTGTAAAAGCTGCTCTCAATTCAGTAAGATTTTTAGCAGATAATAGTAAGCTGATTTGAGATTTGGTTAATATTTTACCAATAATTCCATGAGCTCTACCTGTTAAATAGCTTATATCTCCGATTGACATTTCAACTACCTTTTGATGGTATAAAATCAATATAGTTTGACTCTTCAGTGAGTGGTTTGTAAGCGTTTCCATCTCCAACATAGAATTTTGAAAAAAATTCCACCCAATGCAACCTCAGAGTATTCAAGAAGGATAAAAGTCCCTCTATTGGTATTATTATGAATAAGCCCACCAGAATTCCTACAATCCACCAGTACCATGCAGTGCTTAAAGGAGCTTGGACACCTGTAAGTGTAAATGGTATTCCGCTAAGAATTGCATGAACTAATAATAGTGCCATAATTCGGCTGAATGATAATGTATTAGATATTAAAGCTATGATGTGATCAATTGCATCCATTATTCCATCAGATTTCGCATGTAAATACTCAAAAACGAAAAGTATTGGAGCTGCTGCAACTAACCAAATCATCCAATCAGGAAACGTGGGTAGAGTGAAGTGGAGAGCATGCCATTCAACATCTTGAGCAATTAAATTGTAAAGAAGAGCGAATATTCCAACATAAACAACTGACAGTGATAAAGGTGCCATCCATGAAGCAACTCCATGTCCGTATTTGAGATTTTGATAAATTCTTAACCAAATTCCAAGTTGAATCATTAGAAAACCTAGAATGAGCGCAATAACTAGGAACAGTTTTGTTTCATGTAAAGGATTAATCAGAGGAATCCAATCTATTCCTATACCATGCATAAGCTCAGGAATAAACTCTTCATCTCCTAATAATGATCCGAAAAGGAAACCAAAAATTGTCGCCGATATGCCACAGAATAATAGAAGCTCAGAACCAGAATATAAATAACCAGTAATTGATTCATCTGGTTTAATCTTCTTTCTTCGTTTTCTGATGGTTAAGAAGGCAGCGATAAGAACAAGCATGATACCGTGCCCAACATCAGCAAACATTATACCAAATAAGAACGGGAAAGTAAACCTTACAATTGAATAGGGATCTATTTCATGAGGATTAGGTTCTCCAATCCCTCCTACCAACCCTCTAACTGCACCAAATACTTTACCTTTCTTTGTTATTGAAGGATTAACCAGAGGTACATTAGCATTAAATGTAACCTTAAGTTCTGCAGGGAATTTTTCGCTTAACTTATTGAGTTCCTTGATCTTTTTATCTGGTATCCATCCCCATAAGGTTATTTTATTTTCAGCAACTTGACAGAACTCTGCAGTTTGAATTCTATCTAATTCGATAAGAATTAGTTCATTCGCTGCAGCAAGTTTCTCAATAATCTGTTCCACTAATTTCTCTAATGCTCCTTCGGATTCCAATATATGTTGTTCGAGTTGATTTTTAGTTTCTTCTATTGAAACGTCCTGCTGGAAAATATCTAAATCGAATTCAATTGGTAAGAAAGAGTATTC